>CAZOUC010000234.1:0-4996 GCA_964582825.1 uncultured Enterobacteriaceae bacterium
CGCAGGGACGCCATCGCGACAACTACGACCTCCGCTCGCTGCAGGCCCTGTTCCTGGCCGGTGAGCGCTGCGACCCGACGACCCTGCAATGGGCAGGCGAGCTGTTGCAGGTGCCGGTCGTGGACCACTGGTGGCAGACCGAGACGGGCTGGTCGATCTGCGCCAACTGCCTCGGAATCGACAGCCTGCCGACCAAGCCCGGCTCACCGACCCGGGCCGTGCCGGGCTACGACCTGCAGGTCCTCGATGGTTCAGGCCTGCCCCTGCCGGCGGGCGAGCTGGGCGCCCTGGCGATCCGTCTGCCGCTGCCGCCGGGCGTGTTCACGACGCTGTGGCAGAACGACGAACGGTTTGTCAGCAGCTACTTTTCGCGCTTTCCCGGCTACTACGAGACCGGGGACGCCGGTTACATCGACGAGGACGGCTACGCGTTCGTGATGGCGCGCACCGACGACGTCATCAACGTCGCCGGTCACCGCCTGTCGACGGGCGCGATGGAAGAGATTCTCGCGGCGCACGAGGACGTTGCCGAGTGCGCGGTGATCGGCATCGCGGATCCGCTCAAAGGACAGGTGCCGCTCGGCCTCGTAGTGCTCAAGGCCGGCGTAACGAAGGGCGACGAGGCGATCTGTGCCGACCTCGTGGCGCGCATGCGCAGCGAGCTGGGCCCGGTGGCCGCCTTTCGGCGCTGCACCGTGGTCCCGAGGCTGCCCAAGACCCGCTCCGGCAAGATCCTGCGCGCCACGATGCGCCAGATCGCCGACGGCGAAGCGGTGCGCGTGCCGGCGACGATCGACGACCCGGAAAGCCTCGACGACGTCCGCTCGGCCCTGCATCGCCCGGACACCCCGCCGGGCTGAGGCGTCAGGCGGCGCGAAAGCCGGGCAGGCGCTGCGTCGGAAGACGCGCAGCGCCCGCCTGATGAACCGCCTGCGCCAGGAACAGCTCGGCCGTTGCCAGGGCATCGGTGAGGGCGTCGTGAGCGGGGTAATCGGGGAGTCCGTAGCGCGCCCGGCAGGCGCCGAGACGCAGCTCTCCCGGGCCGGGGTGCTGACCACGGCGCGCGTACCGTTCGCGCTCGGCCTGCAGCGTGTCGACGTGCGGCCAGGTCAACGCGGCACCGTACAGCCGACGACAGGCCGTATTCAGCAGGCCGAGGTCGAGTGGGGCGTGGTGCAGCACCAGGATGCGTGACTCGAGCTGCGGCAACAGCTCGTCGAGCACGTCTCCCAGGGGCCGTCCACCCTGACGCGCCGAGTCGGTGATCTGGTGAATCGTCGCGCTCTGCCCGACGCCGTCCTCTCCGGCGACCAGTTCCTGGCGGGCACTGCCGGCCAGCACGCTGGCCCGTTCCAGCCGCACCCAGCCGATGCCGACGATCTGGTCCCGTTGCGGGTCCAGGCCGGTCGACTCGATATCCAGAGCCAGGTAGTTCTGCTCGCGCCAGTCCACGCGCGGCGGCGGCCCCTGGCGCAGCAGTTCGGCGAGTGCGCCGCTGGCGCGCCGCGCAGCCAGCTGGCGGCGCCAGGCGGCGGGCAGCAAGGACTCCACCACCTAGCGGTGCCCGTACTTGAGACCCAGGGCTTTCTGCGACCGGCGCACCAGGCCGAAGGCCTCTTTCAATTGATCGCGGCGCAGCGCCGACAGGTCACCCGGATCCAGGTAGTTGTCCGGCGCCTCACCGCGCTTGAGCTGTTCGCCCTGGTGTTCGAGACGCAGGCGGCTGATGAACTCGTAGGCATCGGCCAGCGCGCGCGCGTCGCGCAGGGTCAGGTCACCGCGCCCGCCGAGCGCGCGCAGGCGCTCGATCGTATTGACCTCCGGCACACCGGCGGCCAGCGCGTAAAGGCGCGCGATATCGACGATGGGGATGATGCCCCGGCCCTTGAGGTCGAGCCGGTCTTCGTGCTCCCCGCTACGCTCGAGCACGAAGGTGCGGAAGAAGCCCAGTGGCGGCGTGTGGGTCATGACATTGCTGTACAGGCAGGCCAGGAAGATCGAGTTGTCCGCGGTCCGGCGCAGCACGTCGGCGTGCAGCGCCTCGACCAGTCCGGGGTCGCCGGCGATGCAGCGCATGTCGAAAAAGATGCTCGAGTGCATCAGGGCCCTCGGCGTCGGCTCGTCGATCCAGGCGGCGAAGGTCTCCTGCCAGCGTGGCAGCGACAGGCGCCAGCCCGGATTCATTGCCATGATCTCCCCGGGACAGAGCCGGTAACCGCAGGCGGCCAGGCCATGGCAGACCCGTTCGGCCAGGGCAGTGAAGTAGTCGCCGTGACGCGACTCGTCGTAGTCGGGCGCCAGCAGCAGCGCGTTGTCCTGGTCGGCGCCCAGCGCCTGCTCGGCCCGGCCCTGCGAGCCGAAACCCAGCCAGGCCCAGGCCACCGGCGGCGGCCCCAGTTCCTCGACCGTCAGGCTGATCAGACGTCGCGCAATGGCATCGCTGACACTGGTCAGCATCCGACCGACTTCGAAGGCCCGCGCGCCGCTGTCGACCCAGTGCCGGAGCATCGCCCGCAGCGCCTCCGGCACCGGCTCGAGATCGGCGGCGTGGCGCGCGCGGCTGATCTCGTGAATCACATACACCGGGTCGTGGCGCTGGGACCTGAGCAGGTCGGTGGCCGTCAGCACGCCGACGACGGCTTCGCCCTGCAGGATCGGCAGGTGATGCACGTCGCGCTCGCTCATGGCCATCAGGGCATCGAACACCAGGGCTTCGGCGTCGATGCTGTGCGGGGACACGGTCATGATCTCGGTTACCGGTCGGCTCGTGTCCAGACCCCGTGCGACGGCCCGGGCACGCAGATCCCGGTCCGTGACGATGCCCTGCAGCCGGCCACCGTCGATGACCAGCAGCGAGGACACGCGCCGCTCGGACATGCGCCGCGCGGCCTCCTGCACGGTCGTCGACGAATCGCAGGAGACGACATCGCGGGCCATGACGTCGGCGACCCGGCGCGTCAGCTGCGGGTTGCCGCCGCCGGTGTAGACCGCGCGCCGCAGGCGGCGCGCCTGTTGACCGTGAAAATAGCGCTCGAAATCGCGGTCTGCAGCGCGCAGCCGGTGGAAGCGCTCGCCGGGCAGGCGATACAGCAGGCTGTCCTCGAGCGCGGTGATGCGCAGGTCACGGGCGGCACCGATCAGCAGGGTCCCGGCGCCGAAGGTGTCCCCTGGCCCGCAGCGGTCGATGAGGTCGCCGTCGGCCTCGCGCACGTCGACGGCGCCGCTGCGCACGATCGACAGGCAAGGACCGGTGCCGGGCGCTTCGATCGCTGTCCCGGCGCGGCAGTAGACGATCTCGATCTCACCGGCGACCTCGCGGCGCAGCGCCGGTTCCAGGGCGTCGAACGGCACGCACGTCGCCAGGAAGTGGCTGATCGCGGCAATTTCAGGACTGTCCTCGGCCATCACTGCTCTCTGCCTGGCAGCGCCTTCCCGACGCGGCCCGGGCCTCTTGAACGGCGTCGGCCCCGCAAGGTGGCGGGGCCGTCCGGCATGAATGGAGGATAAGGCGCCGCGAGCGGCGCCGTCCATGCGGGCTCAGTGGGCGTGGGCACCGCCGGCTCCTTTCGGGTAGCGAATGCTCTCGACCAGTTCCTGGATTTCCTCGGGAGACTCGCGGGTCAGACGGAACACGACGAAGGCGACGACGAAGTTGAGCAGCATGCCCAGGGTGCCGATGCCTTCCGGGGAGATGCCGAACAGCCAGTTGTCCGGCGTGTTGGCGGCCGGGTTCACGAACTTGAAATAGACGATGTACGACGCGGTGAACACGATGCCCACGAGCATGCCGCTGATCGCTCCGACGTTGTTCATGCGCCGACTGAAGATGCCCATGATGATCGCCGGGAAGAAGCTCGACGCGGCTAGCCCGAAGGCAAAGGCCACCACCTGGGCGACAAAGCCCGGTGGGTTGATGCCGAAGTAACCGGCGATGCACACCCCGGCAGCGGCGGCGATGCGAGCGAACAGCAGTTCCTGCTTGTCGGAGATGTTCGGCATCAGGTTGCGTTTGAGCAGGTCGTGCGAGACCGACGTCGAAATCACCAGCAGCAGGCCGGCCGCGGTCGACAGCGCCGCCGCGAGTCCGCCGGCGGCGACCAGGGCGATCACCCAGCTGGGCAGATTGGCGATCTCGGGGTTGGCCAGCACCATGATGTCACGGTCGATGGTCATCTCGTTGCGCTCATCGGCGGCGTAGAACATCAGGCCGTCGTCGTTCTTGTCCTCCCAGGCGATCAGGCCGGTCTGCTGCCAGTTGCTGATCCAGCTCGGCGCCTCGCTGTACGGCGTGCCGCCGCCGTCGGGCCCGTTGATGGTATTGATCATGTTGACCCGGGCGAAACCGGCTACGGCCGGTGCGGTGGTATACAGGATCGCGATGAACAGCAGCGCCCAGCCGGCGGAGCGCCGCGCGTCGGAGACCTTGGGCACGGTGAAGAAGCGCACGATCACGTGCGGCAGCCCGGCGGTGCCGACCATCAGCGCCGCGGTTATGAAGAACACGTCGATCATGCTCTTCGACCCGTCGGTGTACGGCGTGAATCCGAGTTCGCGACTCAGGCCGTCGAGGCGGTCGAGCAGGTACATATCCGAACCGTCCGTGAGCGTCGAGCCGAAGCCCAGCTGCGGGATGACGTTGCCGGTCATCAGCATCGAGATGAAGATCGCCGGCACCAGGTAGGCGAAGATCAGCACGCAGTACTGCGCCACCTGGGTGTAGGTAATGCCCTTCATGCCGCCGAGCACCGCGTAGAAGAACACGATGGTCATGCCGATGATCACGCCGGTGTTGATGTCCACCTCCAGGAAACGCGAGAACACGACGCCGACGCCACGCATCTGGCCGGCGACGTAGGTGAAGCTGACGAAAATCGCGCACACAACCGCGACCATGCGCGCGGTCTGCGAGTAATAGCGGTCGCCGATGAAGTCCGGCACGGTGAACTTGCCGAACTTGCGCAGGTAAGGCGCCAGGCACAGGGCCAGCAGCACGTAG
>CAZOUC010000235.1:0-4995 GCA_964582825.1 uncultured Enterobacteriaceae bacterium
TGCAGGCCGCCGGTGCCCGCCCGGTCGACCCCGCACCCGCCCCGCTGGAAGCGGCGGCGCCGCCGCGTGCAACCGCCCCCGCCGCCGGACCGCCGACTCGGCAATGGTGGTGGCCGGCGGCGCTCGGCACACTCGCCCTGGCCTGGCTCGTCAGCACCTGGCGCTGGTGGGTGTGGCGCCGGCGCTGTACCGCGCCCGCCGCCGCGCCCGTTGCCGACGACGGGGAGCGCAAACTGCGCGCCGAGCTGCTGGCCGCCTGTGCACGCCACGACGCCGCGGCCGCGTACCGGCTGCTGCCACGCTGGGGCGCCGCGTGGACCGGCGACCCGACCGCCAACTCGCTCGAACGGCTGCTGGCCCGTACAGACGACGCGGCCCTCGCGCAGGCCGCGGGCGAACTGCAGCGCGCGCTCTACGCCGGCGTCGCCGCGGACCACGACTGGCGCGGCGATGCGCTGGCGCGCAGTCTGCGCGGCCTGCGCGACCGCCCGACGGCCGCGGACGGCGACGCATCGGCCCTGCCGCCGCTGTACGCACACTGAGCGCGATACCTTGCGCGGCGCCGGAACGCCTGACATGCTCGAGGCGTTCCGGTCGGCGATGTCGCAGATCATGATGCGAACGGTATTCCCATGGCGGCAACACGGCCGCGTCCTGCTGCTGCTCGCCGCCGGTGGCCTGGCCGAGGCGGCGCCGCCGGCGGTCGAACCCCAGCTGACCGCCCCACTGGTCGACCTGGCGCCGTACGCGTACTTCGACCGCCGCTGCCAGGCACGCGGAATCGTGATCGAGCAACTGCAGCGTCTGGCCCGACGGGCCGGCCTGGAGATCCGCTTCGTGCCGATGCCCGCCAATACGCCGCGCGACCGGTTCGAACAGTCGGGCGTCAACATCACCGTCACCCTCGACGGCGGCTGGACGACGCAGGAGTGGATCCGCCAGCCCTTCGACGTCGTCGGCGACCTGGTCGTGATCAGCAAACCGGGCGCGCCGACCGCTGCCGAAGGTCCGCTGCGCGTCGGCGCACGCCGCCAGGAAATCACCGACGCGCTGTTCGATACGCCGGTCGAGCCGGTCGTCGATCCCGACCCGCGGCGGCTGGCGGCCCAGTTCGCCGAAGGCCGGGTCGACCGGCTGGCGGGCGTTCGGGTGTTGCTGCTGTTCTACCTGTTCCTGGAAGGAACCAAACCCTACGACCTGCGCATCGAGCTCGATGTGCAGAACTCCCTGACTGCTTCGCTGTACCTGCACCCGGACCTCGACGCCAGCCACGGCGCGGCGTTGCGCGCCGCCGCTGAATCCATCCCCTGGGCCACCAGCCTCAACCAGCTGTACGAGAGTTACCTGAACCGGGCACCGAGCCTCGCGCCCGGTCGATACGAGGTGTGCGCCGCACAGTCGCGCGACTGAGCACGGCAGACCTCATCCTTTTTTGATCCATTCGGTTGAAGCCCGCAAGGACGCTCGACACACTGGGCTCGACTGTTCCCCGCGCATACCGTCAAGGAGGAACCATGCGCGCGTTCGTCCTCCTGTGCATCGTCACCTGCGGCCTGCTGCTCACCGCGCCGTTGCACGCCGGCGACGCGGAAGCCGGCAAGGCCAAGTCCAAGCCCTGCGCCATGTGCCACGGCGTCGACGGCAACAGCACCTCTCCGGTCAATCCCCGGCTGGCGGGCCAGTACGAGGAGGCCCTGATCGCAGCGATGCTCGCCTACCAGGAAGGCACGCGGCAGGCCCAGCCGATGCAGGCCTACATGCAGCCGCTCAGCAAGCAGGACATAGAGGACCTGGCGGCGTACTACGCCAGCCAGCCATGCAAGTAAGCCGATACAGCGTTCCCTGCCTGCTGGCCGCGCTGCTGCAGGCAGCAGGCCCGGGCGTGCCGGCGGCCCTCGGCGCAGAAGGCGGAGCGGACGCCGCCGCGCCGGTCCCGTCCCGTTATTCGGCGTTCGAGATCGTGCCGCCCCGGCAACAGCAGCCGTTCTACCCCTGCATGAACTGCCACCAATTCAAGAAAACCGATCCGCAGCCCCGGGAGCTCGCGGCCGCTCCGCACGCGGTGCAGTTCGAACACGGCGACGGCCGGATGTGGTGTCTGAATTGCCACCATGCCGAGGACCGCAACGTCCTGCAGGACGCCATGGGCAGAAAGGTCGCCTACGACGAGGCGCCCGCCGTGTGCGCCACCTGTCATCAGGCTCGCCACGAAGACTGGCTGCACGGCGCGCACGGCAAGCGGGTCGCCAACTGGCGGGGAGAGCGGGTCCTGTACGGCTGCACGCACTGCCACGATCCACATGCCCCGGCGCTGGCACCACGACCGCCGGCCCCGCCGCCGACGCTGCGTGCCGGCCTGCGCGCGCCAGCCGCGGAACCGGCCCCGAATCCAGGAGAGCAGAGCCGATGAGCCGGCAACACGAGGCTCCGCAGGAGCCGAACAGAATCGACCGGGGCCGGCGCCGCTTTGTGCAGGGCGCCGCAGCGGCCGGCGCCGCGGGCGCCGCCGGCGCCTGGGGCGGCGCGACGATGCAGGACGCCCTCGGCGATTTCTTCCAGCAGCACTACCAGCGCATGACGCCGGACGAGATCAACGCGGCCCTCGAGCGCATCGAGCGCAAGGCCAGGCAGCGCTACGGCGTCGACATCGACTGCGGTAACGCCGCGCCGCTGCCCGGCGTCGTGTTCGGCTACGCGCTGAACATCGCCAAGTGCCGCGGCTACCGCGACTGCGTGCACGCCTGCGTCGCCGAGAACAACCAGGACCGCGCCTCGAACCTGCAGTACATCCGGGTGCTCGAACTCGAGCACGGCAGCCTCGATCTGGAGGAAGCCGACCACTACTACGACCACGAGCTGGTGCCGCAACCCGGCAAGCAGTACCTGCCGGTGCAGTGCATGCAGTGCGACGACCCGCCCTGCGTCAAAGCCTGCCCGACCCAGGCCACCTGGATGGAACCGGACGGCATCGTCGTCGTCGACTACGACTGGTGCATCGGCTGCCGTTACTGCATGACCGCCTGTCCCTACTGGGCCCGGCGCTTCAACTGGGCGACGCCGGAGATTCCCGCCGAGTCGATAAACCCCGAGACGCACTACCTCGGCAACCGGCCGCGGCCGCGCGGCGTCGTCGAGAAGTGCCACTTCTGCATCCAGCGTACGCGCGTCGGCCGCCAGCCCGCCTGCATGGAAGCCTGCCCGACGGGCGCACGCATCTTCGGCAACCTGATGGATCCGGACAGCGAGATCCGCTACGTGCTCGCCAACAAGCCCGTGTTCCGGCTCAAGGAGGACCTCGGCACGGAACCGAAATTCTGGTACTTCACGGACTGACGCGATGACCTTGCTGCACTTCATTCGAGACGGCGCGCGCGAAGCCCTGCGCGGCGGCCGCCTGTACTGGAGCTGGCTCGGCATCCTGGCGGCGATCGCCCTGTTCGGCTTCGTGTTCTACCTGCGCCAGCTGAGCGAAGGCCTGGCGATCACCGGCATGAGCGACCAGGTGAGCTGGGGCCTGTACATCTCCAACTTCGCCTTCCTGGTCGGCATCGCCGCCTCGTCGGTGCTGCTGGTGGTGCCCGCCTACGTGTTCCATCGCCAGGACATCAAGCAGGTCGTGCTGATCGGCGAAGGCATGGCCGTGGCCGCAGTGATCACCGCCATGCTGTTCGTGATCGTCGACATCGCCCGTCCGGACCGCCTGCTGCACATGGTGCCCGGCATCGGTCGCTTCAATTTCCCGCAGTCGCTGCTCGCCTGGGATGTCCTGGTGCTCAACGGCTACCTGCTGCTGAACCTGCTGATACCGTTTTACGTGCTGTACGCGCATTACCGGGGGCGGGCGCCGAACTCTCGCGCCTATTTTCCGTTCGTGGTGATCGCGATGTTCTGGGCGATCTCGATCCACACGGTCACCGCGTTCCTGTTCTCCGCCAGCAGCGCGCGTCCGTTCTGGCACACCGCCCTGCTCGGCCCGCACTTCATCGCCACCGCGTTCGTGTCGGGCCCGGCGCTGATCATCCTGGTGCTGCAGGTGCTGCGACGCCTGACCGATTACCCGGTCAATCCGCAGGTGATCGCGACCCTGGCGATCATCATGACCATCGCGCTGCAGGTCACCCTGTTCTTCATCGGCGCCGAGCTGTTCACCGACTTCTACAACGAGGGTGCTCACGCCGCGTCGATCCACTACCTGTACCTGGGCCTGCACGGTTTCGACGCGCTGCGCGCCTGGATCTGGACCGCGGTCGGCCTGTGCCTGGTCGCGGTCACGATCCTGACGATCAATCCGCTGCGCCGCGACACGCGCCTGCTCAACGTCGCCTGCGTGCTCGCGCTGGTCGGCACCTGGATCTTCAAGGGCATGGGACTGGTCGTCCCGGGCTTCATCCCCACGCCGCTCGGCGAGATTCTCGAGTACACGCCGACGCTGCCGGAACTCGCGATCACCGCCGGTTGCTGGGCGATCGGCATGCTGGTGTTCACGCTGCTCGCCAAGCCGGCGCTGGCCATCGAACTGGGTCGCCTGCGCGCCCCGACCGCGTCCCCTGCGACGGAGACCTGAAGCCATGCGACGACTCGCGTTCGCCGGCGCGCCGGCACTGGGCCTGCTGATCGCCGGCTTGCCCTGCCCGGTCGCCGCCGCCAGCGAGCCCGGCTTCGTCATCGAAGAGGTCGTGGTCACCGCGCGGCGGCGCGAGGAGCCGTTGCAGCACACGCCGGTCGCGGTATCGGCGCTGCCGGGCGACGCGCTGGAGATGCGCCAGATCCGCTCCACCGATCAGCTCGCCGAGGCGGCGCCGAACGTGGTGTTCGATTCGGCCGCGCCGTCGTCGGGCTCGAGCTCGGTGGCGCAGATCTTCATCCGCGGCATCGGCCAGACCGACTACACGCCGGTGACGGACCCGGGCGTCGGCCTGTACCTGGACGGCGTTTACCTGGCGCGTTCGCCGGGCAACGTCCTCGACTTCGTCGACATCGACCGCGTCGAGATCC
>CAZOUC010000236.1:0-4979 GCA_964582825.1 uncultured Enterobacteriaceae bacterium
CAGCAAAGGGCTGCCCGCTGAGCAGCGCCGCGAGGTACTCGGCACACAGAGAATCCTCGTCGCTCGCCTGTGCCGCTTTCCAGCCCATCCGTACCAGGTTGACCGTTCCCGGTTGCAGGGCCCGCACGGCGCGTGCCGTCGCGGCGGCGTTGACCAGGGCGCCCGTGAACACCGATGGTGCGGTGGCCGCGGTGAGGCCCTGCGCGCCGGCGTGTGTGGTCATCACGACGTCCCGGCCGGCGAGATCCAGGTCTGCCAGCTGACTCGGCGAGTTGCCCGCGTCGAATCCGGGCAGTGCCCTGCCCTCGCGCTCGCCGATCAGCAGCGCGTCGGCGAGCCCTTCGGCGAGGCGCCTGGCGGTCGACTCCGGTCCGGCGACCAGCACCCGGCGCGCGCCGC
This sequence comes from uncultured Enterobacteriaceae bacterium, assembly GCA_964582825.1. Taxonomy (GTDB): domain Bacteria; phylum Pseudomonadota; class Gammaproteobacteria; order Pseudomonadales; family UBA5518; genus CAZOUC01. The sequence continues at coordinate 400 of CAZOUC010000236.1, forward strand.
CGGCGAACAGGTAGCAGGCCACGCTGAACGCCCGGAATACGTCGATGATCACGGTCACGTCGGCGGGCTCGCGAGCTCCGGCGACGAAATCGGTCCTGCGGATTCTCAAGGGGGCTGCCGGCCGCCGCGGTCCTGAGCGGGCAATGCACCCGTTCAGGTGTTGCGTGCGGATCCCCAGTAATTGAAGGCGGCGAAGCGCGGCGACTGCGGCAGGTAGCGCGATTCCAGGGTTTCGATGCGGAATTCGGCCTCGAGCAGCATGTCCGGGATCGGCCGATGCAGATGACAGCCGCCTGCCAGCCGTGACCAGTACGGGTTCAGTCGCTCCTGCCAGCGACGGACCTGCTCGTCCGGCGCCTCACCGTGCTCGCAGAACAGCAGCTGTCCGCCGGGCTTCAACACCCGGTGCATCTGCTTCAGGGCGCTGTGCCAGTCCGGGATCGTGCAGAGCGTGTAGGTCAGCACCACGGTGTCGACGCTGTTGTCGTCGAGCGGGATTTCCTCGCCCGGAAGGTCGAGCCAGCGGACCTCGATGCCCGACGCCTCGACGCGGCGCGCGGCGCGGCGCCGCATGCCGCGGGACGGTTCCAGACCCCAGACGAAGTCGACCTGGTCGCGGCGGTAGTGCGCCAGGTTCAGTCCGGAGCCCATGCCGACCTCGAGCACCCGGCCGCGTGCCTGCGGCACGATCCGGCCACGCTGCGCCATGACCGGTGGCGCGCCGCAGGCGCAGTTGATCAGGTGCGGCAGAATCCAGTCTTCGTAAAAGCCCATCGACCGTGCCTCCGGAAAACCCCAGCGTAGCGTGTTTCGGTGGCCAGGCAAGCCTTGCGCTGGCTCAAGGAAATGAAATGTCAACCTACTGAGGTCATGTTGCGGGGGGTATTCGACGCTAAACTGCTGCCATCAAAAGATTTTTGACGACGCCCTGCCGGCCGGCAGGGTACAGCCGCAAGAGCCCAGCGGAGGGTCAATGGCGCGATTGAGCCGGATCGAAAAAGCAATGCGTGGAGCCGAGTCCTACGAGGAGTGGCTGGAAGCCGCGCATGAGCACGACGAGGTCACCAGCAACGCGCGCTGGAAGCGCATGGACCAGTCCCGGCGCTACGACTACGTGTCGATCCGGGTCCGACTCGACCAGCTGCGTGCCCTGCGCGCCCGCCACGACGATATCGGCCTGCTGTACCTTCTCAACGAGGGCATTCACGGCAATCTCGGCGGCATGGGCCGCCCGACCCTGTATGCCCGGGCGAAGGTCGGTACCAAGCAGCTGATCACCGATTTCGTCGAGGAGATCGTACTCGCTCTGGAGCACATCGCCGATCCCAAGGTCGACAGCATCAGTTTCGAGGACAAGCTCGACTTCTTCCGCCGCGCCAGCCACTGCTTCGGCCGTTCGGCGCTGATGCTGAGCGGGGCCGGTTCGCTGCTGTACTTCCACACCGGTGTGGTCAAGACCCTGTGGGAACAGGGCCTGTTGCCCGACATCATCTCCGGCTCCAGCGGCGGCGCCTTCGTCGCCTCGATGGTCGGCACGCACTCGCGCAACGAGCTGAAGCGAATCTTCGAGCCCGAGTACCTGCTCGAGGAAATCGAGCGCGAGTCGAACTTCTGGGACAGCCTGACCCTGTTCAACCTGCGCCAGTTGCAGGCTGACGACATCGCCGCGGCCATCGAGCGCCTGGTTCCCGACCTGACCTTCCAGGAGGCCTACGAGCGCACCGGTCGCAAGATCAACATCTCCGTGGCGCCAGCCGAGCCGCAGCAGACCTCGCGCCTGCTCAATGCCATCGCCTCCCCGACCGTATTCGTGCGCGAGGCGCTGATGGCCTCTTGCGCGGTGCCGGGAATCTTCCCTCCCGTGACACTGGCGGCACGACACGTCGACGGTTCCAAGCAGCCCTACCTGCCGACGCGACGCTGGGTGGATGGTTCGATCACCGACGACCTGCCCGCCAAGCGCCTGGCGCGCCTGTACGGGGTCAATCACTTTCTCGTCAGCCAGACCAACCCGCTGGTGCTGCCGTTCATCAGCGATGCGAAGATGAAGCAGACGCCGGCAGCCATCATGAGCCAGGCGGCCCAGCAGACCTTCAAGGAATGGGTCAAGGCGGGTGTGTCGATCAGCAACCGCAGCCTGTCCCGGCAGCCGCGTATCTACAACCTGGTGCGGATGACGACCTCGGTGATCGGCCAGGATTACACCGCGGACGTCAACATCTTCCCGAGCTGGCGCGTCGTGAATCCGCTGCGCATCCTCGCGCACCGCAGCCCCAACGAGATCATGGCGCTGATCCGTGCCGGCGAACGCGCCACCTGGCCCAAGGTCGAGATGATCCGCATTACGACGCGCATCAGCCGGACCCTGGACCGGATACTCGAGTCGATGGAAGAAACCGCCGTCCAGCGCCTGCGCGCCGAGCACGACGCGCAGCGCAAGGCGAGCTAGGGCCGGTCAGCCCTTGCTGGCGGCGTCGACGATGTCGATCGGCGTCAGACCAAGGGCCTGCGCGACCATGTTGAAGAAGTCCGCTTCCCGCGAGCGCAGGTGGCCGTCGACGCGGATGACCTCGATGAGCGCGCGGGCGATTTCGATGCGATGGCTCAGCGAGAGCTGCCCGCCGACCTGATTCAGCGTGCGGTCGAGCGGTTGTGCCTCGAACAGGTCGGAGCGCGCGGCGACGCGAATCTGGCCGGCGTCGAGGTCTTCGCCGAGGTGCTGCTTGAGAATCTTCTGGACGGTATCCACTTCGGCGTGCTCGATGTACTGATCGGCGCTGGTGGCGCGGCTCAGGGTGAGGATCAGAGTCTGTCTGAACAGTTCGCGCTGTTCCTCTTCCGAGGCCTTGCTGCCGCCGAAAATCCGCTTGACGAGGCTGAAGTCTGCTAGGCCCATGCCCTGCTCCCCTGTGTGTCCCTGCTGAGGTTTATCGTTGCTGTGACAGCCACGCCGCGCCTGGCCGTCGGCAGCAGTATACCCGCTCGATGCGGTGCCGCAATGCGCTTTCCGGTCAGTGCGCGCGCAGCATCATCAGGTCGCAGTGCGCCAGGGCCAGCAGGCTGTCCGCGGCGTCGTGCGACGACCTGCCCGGACGGTGCTCGAGCAGCAGCAGGTCGGCGCGCATCGCGCTGAGCGCTTCGTCCAGTCCGCTGGCCGACCAGTTTTCCAGCTGGTGCAGACGGGTATTGCCGGCGGCGGCGTCGAACTGCCCGGCCGCTACGAGGGCGTGGGCTTCCGCTTCGAAGTGGCCGCTGAGCTGCGCAAGGCGTGCCAGGGTCGGTGCGTGGTCGGACTGCGTGGCCGGCGGCAGCGCGGCGGCGAGTCGTCCACAGCGCCAGTCCCGGTCGCCGCGCACGAGCAGTACGGCGCAGGACGCGGCGTTCAGCAGCAGCGCGTCGCTGCTCGATCGCGCCGCGCCGGGGCCGCTACGACGCGGGCTCGACTTGATCACCAGGCAGGCGCCGCAGCGCTCCGCGGCGGCGAGCATTTCCGGTCGCCAGTCCGGTGCGCAGTTCAGTTCCATCGTGGCGTCGACGCCCTGGCGCCGGGCGCTGTCGATCATCGCGCGGATCCGCAGCTGCACCGCGTCGCGAAAGCGCATCAAGGCGGCCGTGGCGCGCTCGCCCGGCGCCCGGTCGGGCGGTCGGCAGGTGCAGGAATAGAAATGCAGACGGGCGCCGTCGACCGCGGCCAGGGCGATGCCCCGCTCCACGGCGGGACAGTACTCGCGGGTCGGATCGACGACCACCATGTAGCAGGGCGTCGTCATGAGCGGGTCCGGTCGTCGGGCAGGAGCGTCAGGTTCTCCAGACTGAAGTCCGACGCGTCCGCGAGCAGCGCGCGTCGCAGCTTGCGCATGCCGCCGAGCCAGCGATCGTAGTCCTCGCACTTGCGACGCCGGTAATCGGCCACCTCCGGGTGCGGCAGGATCAGGAAGCGTTCGGCAGCCAGGCCCTCGACGACGAGGTCGGCCAGGCGTTCAGGGCTCATCAGCTCCGGGCGCGCCGCGTAGTCGCTGTCGTCCGGGACCCCGACCATGCCGGTGGCCACGTACTGCGGACAGACTACCGATACGCGTACACCCTGGTCGCCGTGGCTGATGGCCAGGGACTCGGCGAAGCCGATGGCGGCGTGCTTGGTCGTCGAGTAGGCCGCGTCGCCGACCTGTGACAGCAGGCCGGCGGCGGAGACGGTCTGCAGCAGGTAGCCGCCGCCGCGCTCGATCATGCCGGGCAGCACCGCGCGGGCCGCATACACGTGCGCCATGACGTTGATTTCCCAGCAGCGCTGCCAGTTCTCATTGGCCCCGTCGGTGGCCCCGGGACCGCCATCGCCGAACGCCACGCCGGCGTTCGAACAGAACAGGTCGATCGGCCCGATGCGCCGTTCGGTCTCGGCGACGACGTCACGCAGCTGCGCCTCGTCACGAACGTCGCAGGCCAGGCCCAGCCCGGCGATTTCCCCGGCCACCGCGAGGGCGCCCGCGGCGTCGAGGTCCACGACGCAGACCCGGGCGCCGGCGGCAGCGAAACGGCGGCACAGGGCGCGGCCGATGCCATGGGCGCCGCCCGTGACGACC
>CAZOUC010000237.1:0-3395 GCA_964582825.1 uncultured Enterobacteriaceae bacterium
GTTGAGACGGCAGTCGGATCCTTCGCCCTGGTGCCGCACGCAGAGGTCGAGGCGCTTGAGCAGGCCCCCGAGGCCGAGCAGGAAGCTGTCGACGCTCGCCTGGCGGGCAAGACGCGTGAACAGGCCGCCGACGTAGACGGCGCTCTCGTCCTCGAGGTGGAGGCGGTAATGGCGCAGCGCCGCGCCGCTCCCGACGAGGAATTCTCCAACGTCGTTGAGAAAGCCGTGCTGACCCGCACCGCTGGAGCGGAAGTGTTCGACCAGCGTGAGTCGGGCATTGTCGCCGAGCCGCAGCAGCAGGCGTCGCTGCGCGCTGTGGCCACGCTCTCCGGCGGTGCCCAGGTGCACCAGGTGCACGGTGCCGCCGTCGCAGCCCGAGGCGACGTCTATGAACACGCCGTCCTCCAGCCACGCGCCGTTCAGGGCAACAAACGGATTCTGGCGGTCGTCGGCGGCGCTGCCGAGCAGGTCCAGGATCGTCGCCCGCTCGTCCGCGTTCGCCGCGGCGAAGCGCTGCAGACGCAGTCCGTCCGCTGCCGTGGTCTGCGACAGGTCGCCGCGGAAGCGGCCATCGACGAAAACCAGGCGCGGACCGGTCAGGCCGGGAATCGCCAGCTCCGCAGGAGCCGGCGCGGCTGCATCCGCTGCCGGCGGTTGCAGAAAGTCGCCATTGGTCAGCGCGCTCAGCGGCGAGTATTTCCACGCCTCCGTCTTTCGCGTCGGCAGCGGCAGCTCGAGCCAGCGTTGTCGGGCCCGTGCATTGAAATCGCCCAGCCAGGCCTGCGACGGCTGCAGTGCCGTGGCCGCCGAGCTGCGGAAATCGCCTTCGTTCACGCGCTTGCCTCGACCAGCCAGCCGTAGCCGCGTTCCTCGAGCTCGAGGGCGAGCTCCTTGCCGCCGGAACGGACGATGCGCCCGCCCGACAGGACGTGCACGCGGTCGGGGACGATGAAATTGAGCAGACGTTGGTAGTGCGTGACGAGCACGAAGGCGCGGTCGGGGCTGCGCAGCGAATTGACGCCTTCCGCGACGACCTGCAGGGCGTCGATGTCCAGTCCCGAATCGGTTTCGTCGAGAACGGCCAGACGCGGTTGCAGCAGCATCATTTGCAGGATTTCGTTGCGCTTTTTCTCGCCGCCCGAAAAACCCTCGTTGACGCCGCGTTTCAGAAACTCGACAGGCAGTTTGAGCGCGTCGCAGCAGCTGCGTGCCTCTTTCATGAACGACACGGGGTCGACCGGATCCTCGCCGCGATGCGCCCGGGCCGCGTCGACCGCGGCCTTCAGGAACTCCATGTTGCTGACGCCCGGAATCTCCACCGGGTACTGGAAGGCGAGGAACAGACCCTGTCGCGCGCGCTCTTCCGGCTCCAGTTCGAACAGATCGCGACCGTCGAGCAGTACGCTGCCGCCGACCGCTTCGTAGCCGTCGCGGCCGGACAGCACGTAGCCGAGCGTGCTCTTGCCCGAGCCGTTCGGACCCATGATGGCGTGCACTTCTCCGGGCTCAACGGTCAGGTCGATGCCATTGAGAATGGTCTTGCCATTGACCGTGGCGACCAGGCCTTTCACTTCCAGCATATTGTGTGGTCCTCTGGGGGGGATCAGCCGACCGAGCCTTCCAGGCTGACTTCGAGCAGCTTGCCGGCTTCCACGGCGAATTCCATCGGCAGTTCCTTGAACACTTCCCGGCAGAAACCGTTGACGATCATCGAAACGGCTTTTTCCGGGTCGATGCCTCGCGACTGGCACAGGAACAGCTGGTCGTCGCTGACCTTCGAGGTGGTCGCCTCGTGCTCGATTATGGCCGAGGGTTGCTTGCATTCGATGTACGGAAAGGTGTGGGCCGCGCAGCGGTCTCCGATCAGCAGCGAGTCGCACTGGGTGTAGTTGCGGGCGCCGACGGCGCGAGGGCTCATGCGCGCGAGTCCGCGGTAGGCGTTGCTGCCCCGCAGTGCCGAGATGCCCTTGGAGATGATCGTGGACTTCGTATTGCGACCGAGGTGAATCATCTTCGTCCCGGTATCGGCCTGCTGCATGCCGCTGGTCAGCGCCACCGAGTAGAACTCGCCGACCGAGTCGTCGCCGCGCAGGATCACCGACGGGTACTTCCAGGTGATCGCGGACCCGGTTTCGACCTGGGTCCAGCTGATCTTCGCGCGCTCGTGCGCGACACCGCGCTTGGTGACGAAGTTGTAGATGCCGCCGCGCCCCTGTTCGTCGCCCGGGTACCAGTTCTGAACGGTCGAATACTTGATCTCGGCACCGGGCAGAGCGACGAGCTCGACGACCGCGGCGTGCAGCTGGTTGTCGTCGCGCATCGGCGCCGTACAGCCCTCGAGATAGCTGACATAGCTGCCTTCGTCGGCGACGATCAGGGTCCGCTCGAACTGGCCGGTCTTGGCCTCGTTGATGCGGAAGTAGGTCGACAGCTCCATCGGGCAGCGCACGCCCCTGGGGATGTAGACGAACGAGCCGTCGCTGAACACGGCCGAGTTCAGCGCCGCGTAGAAGTTGTCACGCTGCGGAACCACCGAACCGAGATAGCGCTTGACCAGTTCCGGGTACTCGTGAACCGCTTCGGATATCGGGCAGAAGATGACGCCGGCCTCGCGCAGCTTGTCCTTGAACGTCGTTGCCACCGATACCGAATCGAACACCGCGTCGACGGCAACGCCGGCCAGCATCGCCTGCTCGTGCAGGGGAATGCCGAGTTTCTCGTAGGTGCGGAGCAGTTCCGGGTCGACCTCGTCGAGACTCTTCGGACCGTCGCCGGCGTTCTTCGGTCGGGAAAAGTAGGAAATCGCGGCAAAGTCGATCGCCGGGTAGTGGACGTGTGCCCACTCCGGGGTCGGCATCTCCAGCCATTGCCGATACGCCTGCAGGCGCCATTCCAGCAACCATTCCGGTTCGTTCTTGGCCTGCGAGATGAAGCGGATGACACTCTCGTCCAGGCCGGGCGGCAGCGTATCCGCCTCGATGTCGGTAACGAAGCCGGCCGCGTACTCCCGGCTCAGGACGTTTTCGATCTGCTCTGACATGACAGTTCACTCGAGGCGCTCAGGGGGCGCCGGGTCGGGCGGCATCCGCTGCAAAAACAGCATTGATCTGCCGCGACATTTGCGAGGCAGTATGCAATACCTGAGTATTTCAGTCAAGAATTCGCGGGGCGCTCAAGGTAGTATACCGAGAACAGTTCCGCGGGATCTTCCCAGTGTGACCGCAGGGTGAAGCCGGCGTCGGCGGCCAGTGCCGCGAAGCCTTCGGTGGTGTACTTGTAGGAATTCTCGGTATGGATGGTCTCGCCGGCGCGCAGCCGCCACTCACCGCCGCGGTGGGTGACGACCTGGTCCAGCCGGCTCTCGAGGTGCATTTCGATGCGCCGTTCGGGCGCAT
>CAZOUC010000237.1:3405-4975 GCA_964582825.1 uncultured Enterobacteriaceae bacterium
GTGGGCGTCGCCTCGGCGCCGATCTCGGAGATCCAGGCGAACCGCGCGCCCTCACCGACGAAGTCGAGCCAGCGCGCCGCGCTCGGGTCGAAGTCGGCGTCGAGCACCCGGTTGGCATGGACCAGCACGTTGCGGTTGAACGCGGCGGTAACGCCTGCGGCGTCGTTGTAGGCGGCGTTCAGCACCTCGTCGTCCTTGTGCCGGTCGACCCCGATCAGCAGGCCGCCGCCGGCGCCGAGGATGGCTGCCATGCGGCGCAGGAACTGACGCGCCTGAGCGGGTTCGAGATTGCCGATCGTGGATCCCGGGTAGAAGCCGACACGGCGTGATGCCGGCAAGTCGTGCTGCCAGTCGGCAGCGGCGTTGAAATCCGCACAGATGGCGAGCACGTCGAGCCAGGGAAACTCGTCCGCCAGCTGGTGCGCGGTGTCCCAGAGCATCGTGGCGCTGATGTCGATCGGTACGTAGCAGTCCGGCCGCAGCGCGTCGAGCAGCAGGCGGATCTTCTCGCTGCTGCCGCTGCCCGGCTCGACGATGGTGGCGCCGCGGCCGATGACATCGGCGATCGCCGGCAGGTTGTCGCGCAGGATGGCCTTCTCGGTCCGCGTCGGGTAGTACTCGGGCTGCCGCGTGATCTCGGTGAACAGTTCGGCGCCGTGCGCATCGTAAAAGAACTTCGGCGAGATGTGCCGCGGCGGCGTTTCCAGGCCCAGTCGCAGCTGTTTGCTGTCGTCGTCGTGGCTGGGCTTGTGATCCAGCAGGCGCAGGCGCTCGCCGTCGTCCTGGCGGCTCACGGCACGGTAGTTCTGCATCAGCTGTCCCTCGCCAGGCGCAGGCCGCTGAACTGCCAGCGTTCCTGCGGGTAGAAAAAGTTGCGGTAGCTCAGCCGGGCATGGCCGGCCGCTGTGACGCAGGAACTGCCCCGGAGCACCTGCTGGTTGCACATGAACTTGCCGTTGTACTCGCCGATGGCGCCGGACGAGGCGCGGAATCCGGGGTAGGGGGCATACGCGCTGCCGGTCCACTGCCATACCGCGCCGCAGAGCTGGCGCAGCCCGGTGCCGTCGGCGCCATCGGCGCCCGGCAACAGGTGCCCGCCTTCCGCCGCGTCGGTGTCCTCGGGGTCGCCGCGCGCGGCGGCTTCCCACTCGAACTCGGTCGGCAGACGCGCACCGGCCCAGCGGGCGAAGGCGTCGGCCTCGTAGAAGCTGACGTGGGCGACCGGAGCCGATGCGTCGATGTCGCGCAGGCCGTAGAGGCTGAAGCGCCGGCCGTCGCCCAGCCAGTACAGTGGCGCCTGCCAACCGCCCTGCTGACAGGCGGTCCAGCCATCGGCCAGCCAGAGTTCCGGCGTCCGGTAACCGCCGTCATCGATGAACTGCTGGAACTCGCCGTTGCTGACCGGGTGGCTGCGCAGCGCGTAGTCGCCCAGCAGGACCCGGTGCCGGGGTCCCTCGTTGTCGAACGCGAACGCACGGTCCTCGTCGCGGCCGATCCAGAATTCGCCGCCCGGTTGCGCCAGCCACTGCGGCGCAGCGGCTGCGGTCTTCCCCGGCGGCGGGGCGCTTTC
>CAZOUC010000238.1:0-4975 GCA_964582825.1 uncultured Enterobacteriaceae bacterium
CGCGAAGCGATCGCCGCCCGGGACCGCGAGCGCATCGACGCCGTGCTCGCCGCGGTGCGCCGCGCCGGCGGCATCGAGCACGCCCGCACGCGCGCCGAGGCGTATCGCCTCGGTGCGGTCCGGCAGCTCGACGTCATGCCGGCATCGCCGTTCCTCGACAACCTGCTCGCCATCGCCTCCATCGCCGTCGTCCGCGCCGCCTGATCCCCGACCGACTTTCAATGGGGCCAGGTTCAATTGAAACCCGGTTTTTCAATGGGGCCAGGTTCGACTTTCAATGGGGCCAGGTTCAATTGAAACCCGGTTTTTCAATGGGGCCAGGTTCAATTGAAACCCGGTTTTTCAATGGGGCCAGGTTTAATTGAAACCACAACATCTTGTGTTTGTGTTCCGTGTCACGGCGCATTTGCCGCGCCAGGTCCGGTAATTTGCAATTCGCGGTCGCGCCTCGAGGGGCTCTGGACTAGTCTCATCCTGGCCTGCCGATGACAGCGGAGGACCGACCGATGCAATGGCTTGGACTGATGACGACCCTGCTGCTGACCGTTCCGATTGCGTATGAATGCGCCTCGGAGGCCTGGGCGGAACAGCGTAAGGAGCTGACCGGCTCGGCGGCCGGCGAGACGGCGCAGGGATGAGCTCATGCCGGCATGGCCCTGCCTGACGGCGGCCCATGCCGGCACGACTTCGGTCTTGCGCCTGGCCCGTATCGGGAGCGCGGCCAAGCAAAATTCACAGTTGCCGCTGCACCGCCCCGTCTCGTACAATTCGCGCCCCTGAGTAAACGTCGCGGGTTCGTCCTGCGGCTGCCTGACCCGACCGGCGCCCTGCGACCGGCCCAATCACCCGAACCGCGGGCAGGCTCGATAACGGAGTAACGACGATGTACGCAGTGATCGAGGCGGGCGGCAAGCAGCACCGCGTCCAGGAAGGCGAAGTCCTCAAGCTCGAGAAGCTCGAGACCGCGACCGGTGAGACGGTCAAGTTCGACAAGGTCCTGATGGTCGGCGAAGGTGCCGGCGTCAAGATCGGCGCGCCGTACGTCGAGGGCAGCAGCGTCGACGCCGAAGTGGTCGCACACGGCCGCCACAAGAAAATCAAGATCGTGAAGATGCGGCGCCGCAAGCACTACCGGCGCGAAACCGGCCATCGTCAGTGGTACACCGAAGTCAAAATCACCGGAATCAACGGCGGCTAAGGGCACAGGAGAAGCAGCATGGCTCACAAAAAGGCAGGCGGCAGCACCCGGAACGGCCGCGATTCCATCAGCAAGCGCCTCGGCGTCAAGCTGTTCGGCGGCCAGGCCGTCAAGGCGGGCAACATCATCGTGCGTCAGCGCGGAACCAAGTTCCATGCCGGCGACAACGTCGGTTGCGGCAAGGACCACACCCTGTTCGCGAAGGCGGACGGGCGCGTCCAGTTCGTGACCAAGGGCAAGGGCGACCGCACCTTCGTCGCCGTGGTGCCGGCCGAAGCTTAAGCGGGGCTCACGCGAACACGAGAAACCCCGCCGCGAGCGGGGTTTTTTGTGCCCGCTCAACAACCGCGTTCAATCGAACCAGGTTCAATTGATGCGCCGTTTCAATGGGGCCAGGTTTCATTGATCGCGGAACCGGTCAATGGATCCTGATCAATTGAACCTGGCCCCATTGAAATTTGGATCAATCGAACCTGGCCCCATTGGATCAATCGAACCTGGCCCCATTGAAATGGCGATGGTGGGTTGCAGCCGGCCTTTCAATTGAACCTGGCCCGATTGAAATGGCGGGATAGAATCAATTGAACCTGGCCCGATTGAAATAGGTGGGGCAGTGAAGTTTGTTGATGAGGCGAGCATTGAGGTCGAGGCGGGCAAGGGCGGCAACGGGTGCCTGAGCTTTCGCCGCGAGAAGTACGTGCCGAAGGGTGGGCCCGACGGGGGCGACGGCGGTGATGGCGGGAGTGTGTTCCTGGTGGCCGACGAGTCGCTGAACACGATGATCGATTACCGCTACCAGCGTCGCTTCAAGGCGGCGAACGGCGAGCAGGGGCGGGGCGGCAACTGCACGGGCAAGAGCGGCGAAGACCTGGAGCTGCCGGTTCCGGTCGGTACGACGGTCATCGACGAGGACACGCACGAGGTCATCGGCGACCTGACCGCGCCGGGCCAGCGTCTGCTGGTCGCCCAGGGCGGCTACCACGGCCTCGGCAACACCCGCTTCAAGTCGAGCACCAACCAGGCGCCGCGCAAGACCACGCCGGGCACGCCGGGCGAGGTGCGCCAGTTGCGCCTCGAGCTCAAGGTGCTGGCCGACGTTGGCCTGCTCGGCCTGCCGAACGCCGGCAAGTCGACCTTCATCCGCGCCGTCAGCGCGGCGCGGCCCCGTGTCGCGGATTATCCGTTCACGACCCTGGTGCCGAACCTCGGCGTGGTGAAGATCGCCGCGCACAAGAGCTTCGTCGTTGCGGACATCCCCGGGCTCATCGAGGGCGCCTCCGAGGGCGCCGGCCTGGGCATCCGCTTCCTCAAGCACCTGACGCGCTGCCGCCTGCTGCTGCACCTGGTCGACGTGGCACCGATCGACGGCAGCGACCCGGTCGACAACGTGCGTGCCATCGACCGCGAACTCGAGCGCTTCAGTGCCACCCTGGCAGGCGTCGAGCGCTGGCTGGTGCTGAACAAGATCGACCTGCTCGACGAGGCGGACGCCGAGTCGCGCTGCGCGGACATCGTCGCGCGCCTGGACTGGAGCGGCCCGGTATTCGCGGTCTCGTCGCTCGCCGGCCGCAACACCGAGGCGCTGTGCCAGCGCATCATGGAGCACCTCGACGCGCGTCGGCGCGAGGAAAGCGAGCAGCCGGAATTCGCCGAGGCGGAACGCGCACGCCGCGCCCGCATGCAGGCGGAGGCGCGCGAGCGGATCGACGCGCTTGCCGAGGCGCGCCGGGCCGAGCGCCGCGCGGCACGGCAGCAGGACGACGACGAAGACGACGACGTCGAGGTCGAGTATGTGCCCTGAAGCCGACGGCGCACGGCCAGCCCTGGCGACAAGCCGCCGCTGGGTCGTCAAGATCGGCAGCTCCCTGCTGACCGCCGACGGTCGCGGCCTGGACCGCGCGGCGATCGCGACCTGGGTGGCGCAGATCGGTGTCCTGCGAGACAAGGGTGTCGAGGTCGTGCTGGTGTCCTCCGGCTCGGTGGCCGAGGGCATGGCCCGGCTGGGCTGGGACCGGCGCCCGCAGGACATTCACTGGCTGCAGGCCGCTGCCGCGGTCGGCCAGATGGGCCTGGTGCAGAGCTGGGAGTCCGCGTTCCAGGCGATCGGCTGCCAGACGGCGCAGGTGCTGCTGGTGCACGACGACCTGTCGAACCGGCGCCGCTACCTGAATGCCCGCACGACCCTGCGCAGCCTGATGCGCGTCGGAGTGGTGCCGGTCATCAACGAGAACGACACCGTCGCCACCGAGGAACTGCGTTTCGGCGACAACGACACCCTCGCGGGCCTGGTCGCCAACCTGGTGGAGGCGGACCTGCTCGTGATCCTGACCGACCAGGATGGGCTGTTCTCGGCGGACCCGCGCCGTGACACGGCGGCCGAGCTGCTGTCCGAGGCCTCGGTCGAGGACGAGCGTCTGGACGCCATGGCCGCCGGCAGCCGCGGTACGCTGGGCCGCGGTGGCATGACCACCAAGCTGCGTGCGGCGCGCCTGGCCGCGCGCTCCGGCAGCCACACGGTGATCGCCGGTGGGCGGCAGCGCGATGTCCTGACGCGCATCGGGTCCGGGGAGGCCGTCGGCACCTGGTTGCGCGCCGAGGCCGCGCCGGTGACGGCGCGCAAGCAGTGGCTGGCGGGGCACCTCACGACCCGCGGTCGCCTGCAGCTCGACGATGGCGCCGTGCGGGTGCTGCGCGAATCCGGGGGCAGCCTGCTGCCGGTCGGCGTGCGCGCCGTGGCCGGGGATTTCAGTCGCGGCGACGTGGTCGTTTGTGTCGACGCGGCGGGCCTCGAGGTGGCCCGCGGTCTGGTCAACTACGCGTCGGAGGAAGCGTCGCGCATCGCCGGCCAGCCGAGCTCGGCGATCGCCTCGATTCTCGGCTACCGCGACGAGGAGGAACTGATCCACCGCGACAACCTGGTGCTGCTGTGAACATTTCGCTTTCGTCTTGACAGCGGGCCAGCCAGTCCGCATCATTCCGCGTCTTTTTTCGCGACAGATTCCGAGGTTTCCAGCGTGGCCAATTCAGCACAGGCACGTAAGCGCGCCCGCCAGGCGGAGACGCGCCGCCAGCACAACGCGAGCTTCCGCTCCATGGTTCGCACCTACATCAAGCGCGTGGTCGCAGCCATCGACAGCGGCGACGCCGAGCAGGCGCAGGCGGCCTATGCCGCCGCCGTTCCGGTCATCGATCGCATGGCCGACAAGGGCATCATTCACAAGAACAAGGCGGCGCGTCACAAGAGCCGCCTGAACCAGCAGATCAAGGCCCTGTCCCAACAGGCTGCCTGATCGCCAGCAGTCACACGAGGAAGCCGGCCTGGAGCCGGCTTTTTTGTGCCCGCTCGCGGCCGGCGTTCACCGCAACGCGCCGGTGAGTCATTTGAATCACGGCGGAAGTCCGGCGGATCGAGTACTATTCATCTAGTCTTATAAGCAAACCGTAATAGGTTGCCGTTCAACGGGATAGGAGCCCCTCCTGTGGAGCGTCGCGCCTGGTCCAGACAGTCCGTCGACATGACGGCCATGTTCGAGGCCACCTCGATCGACCCCCAGCCATGCCACGTTCGTGACTACTGTCAGGGTGGTGTGCTGATCGATTCCGATTCCGAACTGTCGGACCTGCTCAGCGTCGACAAGAAAGTCGACGTCAACATCTCGATGATGCTGGGCGGCCGCGAGGCACCGTTCACCCTGCGCGGCGTCGTGCGCCGTATCAACGGCCGCCAGATCGGCATCCAGTTCCGCGAAGAGCTCGACCCCGCGGTGCAGAGGGCCT
>CAZOUC010000239.1:0-4968 GCA_964582825.1 uncultured Enterobacteriaceae bacterium
GAGATCAAGTTGCAGGCCGGTTGCCACGGCCGGCAAAAAGCCCTCGGTGCGGCTGCTGGGAGAGCGCGGACGGCCGCACCCGGGAGGTCTGGTCCGAACCGCGCGGTGGCTTCCTGTTCGGCCACTCGTCGACGCTGGTCGACGGGCGCATGCGCTTTTTCGAGCAGCTGCGCGTCGAGCTGCGCGACGGCAGCTATCGTTACGTCGCCCAGCCGGGCGGCCGGGAGCCGACCGTTTTCGAGGCGAAGCGGATCGTTCCGGGCGAGGTCCGCTTCGTCAACGCCGCACACGATTTCCCGCAGCGCATCGAGTACCGGCGCGAAGGCGCCGCCCTGACGGCGACGGTGGCGCGGCTCGACGGCAGCGACGAACGGCTGTTCCGGTTTCGACGCTGCGTCGACTGACCAGCCGGCGCAGCGTCCGGAAGTCGATCGTCGGCGGACCTGACGGCCCGCCGACGCCGTCGCTTACAGGCTACTAAGCGCCTTGCGGAACTCGAACCAGTCGCGGAACCCGATGAAGCCGTCATCGTCGAAGTCCGCTGCGGGGTTGTAGCGGCGACCGCCCTCGACGCTACCGAACGCTATCCAGAATGCGATCCGGTCGTCGCGATCCACATCGCCATCGCCGTCGATATCGCCAGGCACATTCGCCGTTGCCAGGTTCAGGCCGACGATAACCGGATCGTGGTCTGAGCTGCGAAACGCATTCGGTTCGTACAGGGCATCCTGCGCGTCCTGCTTGAACGACGTGTCGTAGTCCAGGATGTCGGGCTCGTCGGCGTTGATGTGCCACACCGCCGTGCCGGTCACCTGCGCCGCCAGGGACTCGTTGGCCAGTGCGTAATCGAGGTAGCCGAACTGCCCATCGAATACGTAGGAGTAGGCAAACTCGCCCTCCGCCTCAAGCACGAGATCCGTGTAGCCGGCGGCGATCAGGGCCTGGATCGGGTCTTCCTTATCGTAGGCGTTCAGGTCACCAATGATCAGGAAATCGGGGTCGCCGGAGTCGGTCGGGTCCGTCGCAAGCCAGTTGGCCAGCGCGATGGACGCGTCGGTCCGCGTGCCGTTGCAGTTGCCCTGGCCGTCGCCGAGGTCGGGGTCCCCGAGGTCGACGCAATCCGAGCCCTTCGACTTAAAGTGGTTGACCACCACGGTCACCACGCCACCGTTCTCGGCCTGGAAGGTCTGCGCCAGGGCCGGGCGATTCTTGTCGTCGATGAAGTCCGGATCGACGCTGCTGTCGAGGACAGCGTACTCGCCGAGCGGAGTGACCGAGTCCTTGTGAATGAACGCGACCTTGATCTGGTCACCGCCAATCACGCCGGTGTCGATGTATGAATACACCGGCTCGCCCAGTGCGGTATTCAGGCCGTCGACCAGGTCCACGATCGCCGCCTCGTTGTTCTCGATCTCGATCAGGCCCACTACGTCGGCGTCCATCTCGGCGATCGCGGCGATGATCTTGTCCCGCTGACGCGTGAACTCTTCGGCATTGTCGGCGCCGCGCTCGTCGAGCGTGGTGAAGTAGTTCAACACGTTGAACGCGGCCACCGTAAGGGCGCCTCCGACGTCGGGGACCGCTTCCGGACGCGGGTTGCTCGCGGTGTAATCGGCGCCCTGCGTCGGCTGCAGACGATACCGGCCGAATGCGAAGTTGATTACGCCGGTGGCGTCCTGCACCGTATCGCCGCCACGGAAGCGGTTGTCGAGGAGGAACTCCCCACCGTTCGGGTGGATGGCCGGGTCCGGATTCTGGTTCGTGCGCCCGTCGTCGAGCGTGATGCGGCTCCGCTCGTTCAGGGCCAGCCGGTCCAGGTAGCCGTTGGAGCCGGGAACCTCGACGGCCGTCGGCGTCATCGGACGCGGCTCTCCCGCCCCGGGCAGTGCGAGCACGATTTCGCCGAAGCGATCGAAGTTGAAGTATTCGCTGATCAGCAGAGGCTGCGGGAAGGTGACACGCATGCCCTCGACCGTTTCGTAGTCGGCCACGTCGTTGAGCGGCAGCAGGACCTCGGTCACGGCGGGCAGTTCGGCGTCACTGCCGAGCACCACGATCTCGCTGGCGCTGAGCTGGGTCATGTCGAAGAACTCGCCGGCTTGACCGGTCACCCGAACGACGTCGCCGATCTTCACGTCGACGTCGTTGTTGCTGCCGTCGAACACGAACAGACCTTCCGAGGTCATCGGGTCGCCATCCTGGTCGGCGTCCTCTTCCTGGACAAAGAACCCGTCGAGGTCGCCGTTGTCGTCGTCGCCGACGTCCTGAAAATCACCGACTACAATGCCTTCGATCGTGACCGTCTGCTTGTCCAGGGGCGTGACATCGCCACTGCCCTGCACGTCGTGAATCCTGACCAGTTCCGGACCCACCGGCGGTTCGTCGCCACAACCGCCGAGGGCTTCGCCGTCGCCGGTAATGAGGATGTTCTGGAACGCGAAGGCCTCGCTGCCGCCGTCTGTGTTTGCCACCAGGGTCAGTGTCAGTACATCGCCGCTGCCGTCGACAGCCCGGGAGAACGTCGCCAGGTCATCGCTGAGAAAGATGCCGTCGACCAGCATCGGGTCTTCCAAAAGGAAGCTGCTGCCACCTTCCAGCGTGTACTCCTGGTCGCCCGACTCGTCGACCGTGGACTCGAACACGGTGACGTCCGGACCGCCGTCGAGGCTGACCGACCAGCGGAAGAAATCGGCGGCCTCGAAATCGCCCATCGCGCCCATGTCGATGCTGAGATTCAGGTCGGTCGCACCCCGCACGCAGAAGCGCCACTGCGCCTGCACGTCCGCGGAATTGTCGTTGTTCACGGTGTCGGTGACGCCGAAGAACTCGTCGACGTTGCCTTCCTTGACGATGCCGAGGCTGTCTTCAGTGAAGATGCTCAGGCTGTCGTCCAGGACGCTGAACGGAATCGACGCACTGACGCCGCGCTGGTATTTCTGGAAACCGTCCCCGGGAGAACCAAAGGCGCCTGTAAAGTCGTTGCGGTACTCGATCAGGTTGCTGCTTGCGCTGCCGACCATGTCGAATGCGATGTCGGCGGCGTGTGCGGATGTCGCGGCCACGATCGATGCGATCGCTGAACTCAAGACCAGACGCTTCATGATGACTCCTGTTTCAAACCAGTTGATGCCCCGGATCAGCCGACGCACACATGAGCGGTCACGCAGTCGACCGCAGACCGGACAGAACAATAGGAGGGGCGTCTTACATCGGCATGAACGGGTCGTTAAAAGGAGGCCCGTCGGCGGGGCAATTTCGTTCAGTTTTCCGACAGACGGCCGGAATTGCCTGTTTCCTGATCAGAACAGGCCGCTTCCGCCCTGATACAGCAGGTAGGCACCGAGCGCCACCAGCAGCACGCTGATGATCCGGTAATAGATCTCCGTGCCCGAGCGGCGCACCAGCCAGTGTCCGATCCACACACCGACCGGGGCCAGCGGCATCAGCACCAGGGACAGCAGCAGGTTGCCGCTGCCGAGCTGACCGAGCGCGTAGTAGGGAGGCAGCTTGGCGAGATTGACCACGGCAAAGAAGATGCCGGCGGTGCCGGCGTAGAGCAGCGGGCTGAGCCCCTTCGGCATCAGGTACATGGTCAGGGGCGGGCCGCCGGCGTGGATCGCGAAGCTCGTGTAACCGGCGACGCCGCCGAACAGCACGGCCGGGACCGGGCGGTGCTCACGGCTCGCCCGGAACGGGGGGCGCAGCAGGGTCTGCAGGCCGAACAGCAGGGATATCGCCCCGACCAGCACACGCATGGCGTCGTCGTTCATCAGGCCGGCGGTGAAATAGCCCACGGCGACACCAACAAGAGCCCCCGGCAGCAGCAGAATCAGGGCACGGCGGTCGAACACGCCCCAGTAGGCCTTGACCACCAGCATGTCCATGACCACCAGGATCGGCAGCAGGACCGCGGCGGCGAGCGTCGGCGAGATGTACAGGGACATCAGCGGCACCGAAAACACGGCCATCGGGCCGCCGAAGCCGCCTTTGGCGATGCCGAACAGCAGCACCGCGGGCACGGCGACCAGGTAGAACAGCGGGTCAGTCAGCACGACGGACCGAGGGTTCGTAGGCCGCGAGGAACTCCGCCGGCATACGACAGGGCCGGCCGCTGTCGAGGCGGATGCAGGTCAGCTGCCAGCGGCCACGGAACACCGTCGCGCCGTCGTCGGCACGGCGCAGCTGAAAACAGCGGGTCATGCGCAGGCGCCCGTCGCTGTCGGTGAGCCAGGTGCCCATCTCCAGCGCCTCGCCGAGGTAGCTCGCCCGCAGGTACTCGTAATGGGCATCGAGAATCGCCATCGCGCGCCCCAGCTCGCGGTAGCTGCCTTCAGGCAGGCCCAGGGCCGCCGAGTGGCGCCAGGCCACTTCCTGGCACCAGCGCGCGTACACCAGGTTGTTGACGTGCCCGAGGGTGTCGATGTCGTCCCCGGCCGGCGTCAGGGCCAGCCGGTAGGGCCCGGGATAGTCCCAGGTCGCGTCGCTCGGGGCGCGCTCCGTCATGGCCGCCCGCGTCAGTCCTCGAACGCGAAAGTCAGCCCGGCGTGCGCCTCGAGGCGCTCGATCAGGCGCGCCTTCATCGCGGCCGCCGGGGTCCAGATGCCGCCCGGCAGGTCCGGGCAGTCGAACACCAGGCACAGCGCGCTCTCGGCGATCATCTTCGAGGTCGAGCCGTAACCGGGGTCGCGGTCGCCGCGCACGCCGGCGCGCAACTCGCGCCCCGACGCGTCGCTGCCGATGAACAGCACGTTGTAATGGCCGTTGTCGCGTTCTTCCTTGCTGGGCCCTTCGCCGGGTTTGGGCGCGTTTTCGCCACCGAGCAGGTCCGTTGTGGCAATGAACTCCGCGGCCTCCTTGCCGGCATCACCCGGGCCTGTCACCCACATTTCGTCGTAGACGAAACCGGCTCCGTAGGCGTGACCCAGTAATGCGTTGCTGCGATGCACATTGCGGGTGTTGATCGGCGCC
>CAZOUC010000240.1:0-4961 GCA_964582825.1 uncultured Enterobacteriaceae bacterium
GACCCTTCCATTCAGGCCTGCCGGACAGGCCCGCCAGCACTCGCTGGCCTTTTTTAAGGGTGGCGGTGAGAGCGGTGTGGACGAACCCTCCGGGTCGAGCCTAGTCGTCGAATGACACCGAGCCCGAATCCAGGGGAAACCGGTTCGCCAATTGCGCCAGTTGGCGCGCATCACGCGATTCGATACGGGTGAACAGCAGCCCGGCCTGATGACACTGCGATACGTCATCGTAGTGGCACCAGCGCACCTCCGCCTCGAACGGCGACAGCGCCAGTCCCTCCGCGTCGCCGCTGTCCTCCACGATCAACGAATGCCTGGAGCCCACGGTCAGGGCTGCCGGCAGGGTCAGGCGCAGCCCCGATTCCGTCACGTCGACGACGTCACCGAAGTAGCGCCGGGCGCCAGCATCGACGACGCGCAGGAACAGGTCGGGAATCTGTCGACGTCGACTGCGCTGGTTGTCAGCGTCTCGCGTTGTCATGCGGCGAGGTTCCGTCCGGTCGCGCGGGCTGGAGAGTGTACACCGTCGATCCGGCAGCGGCGAACGGACCCTGGCGGTTAATGAGGCAAATTTATTAATATCGGCCGGGTGAGAGTCCGGAGAGGTAACCATGGCGGCAGTCCGCAGAGGGTCAAGACGGCGCGTTCGCCTGTCGCGCGAGGAGCGCCTGCCGCTCATCCTCCAGGAAGCGCGCGGCGTGTTCACCGAACTCGGCTTCGAGGACGCGTCGATGGCGGAGGTCGCCCGGCGCGTCGGCATCGTCGAAGGCACCATCTACCGCTACTTCGACCACAAGCGTGACCTGCTCATCAAGGTGCTCGAGCAGTGGATGAACGAGGCCATGTCGGATTACGCGCAGCAGCTGTCGGGGATCGTCGGCAGTCGCAATCGCCTGCGCTTCATGATCTGGCACCACCTGCGCATGCTCTACCAGGACCCGGCGCTCTACAACCTGTTGATCGTGCAGGTTCGCTACAGCCCCGACTACGCCTCGTCCGACATTTACGCGTTGAACCGCAGCTACACGCAGCGCACCGTCGACATCCTGCGCGAAGGCATCGCCGAGGGTACCTTCCGTGACGACATCCCACCCTACGTGGTCCGTGACCTGGTGTACGGTGGTGCCGAATTCCACATCTGGCGCTACATGACGGGCAGGGATGCCGATTTCGATGTCGATGCCGTGGCCGACCGGATTTCGGAGCTCGTATATCGGGCGATCGCGGTCAAGGAGGGACCCGAATCGGTGGAAAATCGACTCGCGGGCGTCGCGCGGCGCCTGGAGGCCGCCGCGGCGCGTATCGAGCGGGGCGCCTGACCCGGTCGGGCCGCCACTGCGGAATCAGCCGTCGCGGTTTCCACCGCCCCGGCGCCGCCTTTGATCCGGCAGCCCGGACGTTGCCGGGGCATGGCTACAACGGACAGTCGCCATCCGACAGCAGATCGATCACCGGCTTCAGCTGCGCCCGGTCCTGAAAACCGCGCAGCACGCCCAGCGGCTGCAGCTGCTCGTCGAGCAGCAGGGTGATCGGGGTCGCCGGCAGGTCGCCGGTCAGTGCCTGGAACGCGGGACTGGCCTGGTAGACGGGGAAGCCGCCGCCGTGCCGGCGCGCCTCGGCCGTGAGGGCCGCGCGCGCGCCGCGCACGCCGACCGCGAGCACCTGGACCCGCCCGCTGCAGCTGCGCTGGATCGTCTCGAGCACCTGACCCTGGCGACGGCACCAGCTGCAGTCGGGCTCGAACAGCATCATCAGGCTCGGCCGCCCGGCAAAGCGCCGCAGTTGTTCGCGGGCCGGCTGGTCGAGGCGCTGCAGTTCGAGCTCGGCGAACCCAGCCGGCGCGGCGACCGAGGCGCCCGCCAGGGCGGCCAGCAGGATCAGCAGGGGCGCCCGGGTCATCGCAGGCTGACGCGCAGGCCGGCGTAGATCTCCCGGCCGCGCAGGGGCCCGTAGATGTAGGCGACGTCGTAGGCCCCGTCGGCATCGAAGAACAGCGGCGTTTCTTCCTCGGTCACCTGCGTGTAATCAAACAGGTTGTTGGCGCCGGCATAGAGGCGTACGCGGTCGCTGAACTGGTAGCCGACGTTCAGGTCGACGAACCAGTACGCCGGGGCCTGCAGGGGTTTGGCCGAGTCCGGGTCGCCGCGCACGTTGAAGCCCTCGTAGCCGTAGTCGCCGAGGTCGCGGCTGCCGGTCAGGGTGGCGCTGGTGTAGACCTGCCAGCGACCGCGCTGGTAGTCGAGCGCCAGGTTGTAGCGCTCGTCGACCGGCGCCACGCCGTAGGTCGCCGCGAACGCGTCCTCGTAGAGCAGGCGTTCGGCGATCGCGTTGACGGTCAGGTGGTCGGTCAGCGCGAAGCCCACGACGACGTCTGCCGCGGTGACCTCCGCACTGCCGTCGATCTGCGTGAGCAGGGGCACGCCGGTCTCGGTCTCGTCGATCGATGCGAGGCGGTCGACGCGGGTGTGCGCGAGCGACAGGGTCGTGGTGAGCCGGTCGCCCTCGAAGCTCAGCGAGTAGTTGCCCGACAGGGAATCCTCGAGGGCGTTGATGTCGATCGCGAAGCCGTCGCCGGAATCGAGGATGCCGTGGTCCGATTCGAAGAAGGCCAGCGGTGCGCGGTAACCGCGACCGGCGGACAATCGCGAGGTCCAGCGCTCGCTGTGGCGGTAGCGCAGGTCCATGCGTGGCGCGAAGATGGCGTCGTCGATTTCGGTGCCGGGTTTTTCCGGTGCGACGAAGTCGGCGCGGACCAGGTCGTAACGCAGCGCCAGCGCCGCTTCGAGCCGATCGCTGACCTGCCAGGTGTCCTTCAGGTACAGGCCGGTGACCACGTAGTCGAAACTGTCCGTGATGTAGTCCGGGCTCGCCTCGCCGGCCGCGCTGTCGCTGCGCATCCGTTCGTCGCGGCGGTCGATGCCGAAAGTCAGCACGTGGTCGGGATGCACGCGCCAGTTGCTGCGCAGGTCGACGTAGCTCATCTCGTCGATGGCCGCGTAGTCGAAACCTTCGTAGAAGGAATCCTGCTCGTGGCGGGCGTAGCTGTAGGAGAGGGTGCTGTTGAAGTCGCCGCTGAATTCGTGCAGCCAGGTGGCGGACGCTTCCCGGCGTTCGGTGTGAATCCACTCGGTCGTTTCCCAGGGCTGGCCGATGTAGCGATTGCGCACGTCATCGTCGACGAAGAGCTGCTCGGACTCGGGCGCGTTGGCGCCGGCGAGCACGTCACCGATGCCGCTGACCTGCTCACCGAGCAGCGGGCCGCCGAAAATCGTCGAGTCCACGATGCCGACGCGTACCACCAGGTTGTCGGCGGCGCCGAAGTCCTGTGAGTGACGCAGGATCAGCGAGCGATTGTCCTGCTCCGGCGCCTCGCTGACGCCGTTGTCGTCGTCGTCGAGCTGGTCGTGGTAGTCCTGCTGCAGGACCAGCGTGCTGCGGCCGCGGCCGTCGGCGCTGACCAGGGTGCCGAGCAGGCCGACCTGGTAGCCCTCGTGGTCCACGTCCCGCGACAGGTCGATTTCCAGGTTGGTCTCGTAGGCCTCCAGGGTGATCACGTTGATCGTGCCGCCGACCGCCTCCGGCGCGATCAGCGAGGCGCCGGCGCCGCGCGCCACTTCGATGCGGTCCACGCCGGTGGTGGCAATCGCGTCGACGGCATAGTAACCGGACAGCATCGTGTGCACCGGCAGGCCGTCGACCAGGATCGTGGTGTGCTCGCCGCGCATGCCGTTGAGCATCACGCGCTTGACCGCGCACATCGAGCACTCGTTGCTGACCCGGGCGCCGGCCGAATCCTCGAGCGCCTCGGCCAGGTTCGGGGCGTATTTCGCGGTAATCAGGTTGGCGCCGATGACCTCGGTCCTCTCGATCACGTCCTTCAATACCCCGGCCTGCTCGAGGCGGTCGCGGACCCCGGTGACCAGGACTTCCGTCATGACGGGTTCGGTGTCTGCGCTCGTCAGCATCGGTGCGCAGCACAGCAGTGCGGCGCTCAGCAGTTTGCGGCGGGGGCGTGTCATGGCTGTGAACTCTCGTGGCATTGCACGTTAATAATAATCATTCTCATTTGCACTGCAAGCCGGCGCGCCCGGAATGCGTTGGAATTTTGATCTGGCGCAGTATCATGCCCGCCTCACGCGGCGAGACGCAGGCAACCGACGGCCCAGGACGGTCCGCAGACCATGCAGTATTCCCATTTCGGCGAGCGGATGACGCGCCACACCGGCGTCGTCGACCTGATGGAGGACCTCGCCGAGGCGCTCAGCACGCGTCCCGACATGGTGTTCATGGGCGGTGGCAACCCGGGCCGGATTCCTCACGTCGAGACCGTTTACCGCCAACGCCTGGAGGCAGTGCTCGGGGACCCGGCAGCCCGCCACCGCATGCTCGGTGTCTACCAGAGCCCGCAGGGCGACGCGGACTTTCGCGAGCAGGTTGCGGCGTTGCTGCGGCGCGAATACGGCTGGTCGCTGGATGCCGACAACGTGGCCGTATCCAATGGCAGCCAGGCGGCGTTCTTCCTGCTGTTCAACATGCTGGCGGGTCCGGCCGCGGGCGGAAACCGCCACATTCTGCTGCCGCTGACGCCCGAGTACATCGGCTACGCCGACGTCGGCGTGCAGGACGGGCTGTTCCGCGCGCACCGGCCGACCATCGATCGCCTGGACGAGCACCTGTTCAAGTATCGCGTCGATTTCCACGGCATGCCGGTGAACACGCACACCGGCGCCCTGTGCGTGTCTCGGCCGACCAACCCGACGGGCAACGTGCTGACCGACGAGGAAATCGCCCACCTCGACGAGATCGCGCGCGCCCGCGGCATCCCGCTGATCATCGACGGCGCCTACGGCACGCCGTTTCCGCGCATCATCTTCAGCGACGCGGAGCCGCATTGGAACGACAACACGATCCTGGTGCTGAGCCTGTCCAAGCTCGGCCTGCCCGGCGCTCGCACCGGAATC
>CAZOUC010000241.1:0-3758 GCA_964582825.1 uncultured Enterobacteriaceae bacterium
GACTTGCCGCAGCCGTTGGCGCCGACCACGCCGACGCGGTCGCCGCGAGGAATCTGCAGGCTTGCGGCGTCGATCAGCAGCCGCCCGCCGCGGCGCAGGCTGACGTCGTCGAGACGGATCAAGCGAGCAGCTTGCGGTCTATGCCGTTACGGTCGCAGAACGCCTCGAGGGCGCGGCGGTGTCCCTCGTCGAGCGTGGCACAGGTACTGAGATCGACGCCGAGGTCACGCAGGCGGCCGTCTTCGAGGCCGTAGATCCAGCCGTGCACCTTCGGACCCTGGCCGCGCTGCCACGCTTCCTGGATCACCGTTGTCTCGCACAGGTTGGCGACCTGCTCGATCACGTTGAGTTCACACATCATGTTGATGCGTTTCTCGTCGTCAAATCCGGCGAACAGGGCCTGTTGCCGGTGGTGGATGTCCTTGATGCTGCGCAGCCAGTTGTCGATCAGGCCGAGGCGCTTGCCGCTCAGAGCGCCGGCCACGCCGCCGCAGCCGTAGTGTCCGCAGACGATGATGTCCTCGACTTCGAGCACCTCGACGGCGTACTGCACCACCGACAGCAGGTTGAGGTCGGTATGCACCACGACGTTGGCGACGTTGCGGTGCACGAACACCTCGCCCGGCAGCAGGCCAATGATCTCGTTGGCGGGCACCCGGCTGTCCGAGCAGCCGATCCACAGGAAATCCGGGTGCTGCTGGCTGGCGAGCCGGTGGAAAAAGCCGGGGTGGCTGCGCTCCATTCGCTCGGCCCACTCGGTGTTGTGTTCGAACAGAATCTTGATGTCGGCCATCACCGGCTCCCGCATCCAACTGCCGGGAATTGTGTCGGTCCCCGGCGGGCCGCGCAAGGGCGCGCCGGAGCGCCGGTCAGGCGGGCTCGGCCACGGGCTCGGGAGACGCCGCGCGAGCCGCGCGCGGTGCCAGCCGGTCGCCGAGATAGCGACGTCGGTGGGATGTCCGCAGGCAGGCGAGGTCGACCAGGATCAGCCCGTCGACGCAGTGGCCGAAATCCGGGTCGACATTGAATTCGAGGAAGCGCGCGCCGCCCGGTTCCACCGACTCGGTGTACTGCTTGTACAGGGTCGGGACCTGCAGGCCGCTGGCCTGCAACGCGGCGCGCAGGCGACCGAAGTCGGCCGTGTAGTCGTCGCCGCTGAATCCGAACTCGAACTCGCGCAGGTCGCGGTGCCGGGCTTCGTAGGGCAGGCGCCCGCGTACCGCGAACTCGCCGGCCGGGAAGTAATGCCGATAGAAACACACCAGCAGATCGCGGACCAGGGGTGGCGTGTTGTTGCTGATCGACACCGGGCCCATCAGGTAGCGCACCTCGGGATGCCGGCGCAGGTAGGCGCCGATGCCGTACCAGAGGTAGTCGAGACCGCGCAGGCCCCAGTAGCGCGGCTGGATGAAGCTGCGGCCGAGCTCGACGGTTTCGGGCAACAGATCCAGCAGCGGGCCGTCGAAGTGGAACAGGCTGCTGCTGTACAGGCCGTCGGGGCCGTGCTGGTCGAGGACGGCGCCGGCGCGGGCCAGGCGGTAGGCGCCGACCAGCTCGAGGTCCTCGTCGTCCCACAGCAGGATGTGCTGGTACCAGCGGTCGTATCGGTCGGTGTCACGGCGCTGGCCGGTGCCTTCGCCGACGGCCCGGAAGGTGAACTCGCGCAGGCGGCCGAGCTCGCGCATGATCACCGAATCGGCCTGATACTCGTACAGGTAGATTTTCTTGCCGTCGCGGGTCGCGCCGAGCAACTGGGACTGGCGCATCTCCTGGCGCAGCAGCTGGCGGTTTTCGGGGTGCGCGATGACGTCCGCGCCGGGCGCGAACAGGTCTTTCTGGCGCGCCCTGTTGAGCTGGTAGACCTGCTTCTTGAAGCGCTTGATCAGTTTCTTCTCGTTGGCGATCAGGTCGAGGTAGCGATCCGGCGCGACCGGTCGACCGATGCGGATACTGACGTGGTTGCGCGCCTGCTTGAACATCTCGCGGATCAGCAGCAGGGTCGACAGGGGCTTGGCGAGCATCGACAGGCTGTAGAACAGTACCGAGTTGCGACCGTCGACGTACACCGGCAGGATCGTGGCTTTGGCGCGCTTGGCAAAGCGCAGGAAGCTCGGGTGCCAGCGGCCGTCGCGCACGCCGGCCGGCGACAGCCGCGACACCTCGCCGGCAGGAAAGATGATCAGCGCGCCGCCGTCGCGCAAGTGACGCTCGATGCCGCGGATCGCCTGGCGCGCGGTCTGGCCGCCCATGTTGTCGACCGGCAGCAGCAGCGGGTGCAGGGGCTCGATGGCCATCAGCAGTTCATTGGCGACCACCTTGACGTCGCTGCGCACCTCGCTGACCAGGCGCAGCAGGGCCAGACCGTCGAGGCTGCCGATAGGGTGGTTGGCGATGATGACCACCGGGCCCTGGTCCGGAATCCGGGCGCGCTCGTTGCTGCGCACCGCGTAACTGAAGTCGAAGTACTCGAGGACCTTCTCGATGAACTCGACGCCGGTGAGGTGCGGATAGTCCTGCTCGAACTGGCGGAACTGCCGCTCGTGGAACAGCAGGCGCAGCACCTGCAGCAGTACCGGGAACCAGCGCCGGTTCGGCAGCGACGGAAAGCGGCTGCGAAGTATGTCCTCGACCGTGAACACCCGACGGGACCGCTGTCAGGCGACTTCGAGTGGCGTGACCACGTCCTGGACGGGACCGCCGATCGTGTCAACGGACTTGCAGCTGTGGCGCATGTCGGCCCAGTGCAGCAGTTCGAGACCGCCGTCGATACGCTCGACCAGCGAGGTGCAGTTCTCGACCCAGTCGCCGTCATTGCAGTACAGGGTCTTGCCGAAATGGCGGATTTCCGGCACGTGGATGTGGCCGCAGACGATGCCGTCGTAGTCGTGTCCCTGAGCGTAGTGGACCGCCGCCTGCTCGAAGGCGTCAATGGCTTCGCGGGCGTTGCGGACCCGCTTCTTGATCGCCGCTGCCAGCGAGTAGTAGGGCTGGCCGCGCCAGCGCCGGATGCCGTTGTACAGGCGATTGACCATCAGCAGCAGGTCGTAGGACAGGCAGCCCAGCAGCTTGGTGAAGCGGCCTATGCGGATCGCGTGCTCGAACTCGTCGCCGTGGGTCACCAGCAGTCGCCGCCCGTCGGTGGTCACGTGGTCGGCCTGCCGCTCGATGCGGATGCGGCCGAAGTGGTGGCCGTGAAACTGCCGGAACAGCTCGTCATGGTTGCCGACCACGTAGATCACTTCGGTGCCGTTCTCGGCCTTGGCCAGCAGCTGCTGCAGCACTTCGCTGTGCTTCGAGGGCCAGTGCCACTGGCGCCTGAGGTTCCACAGGTCGATGAGGTCACCGACCACGTAGAGGGTCTTGCATTCGGTACGGGACAGAAATTCGAGGAGGTAGTCGGCTTTGCAGTGTCGAAAGCCCAGGTGGATGTCGGAAAGCCAGATCGATCGATAGACCAGTTTCGAGTCGCCGCGAGTTTGCATCCTTTTCTCCACGGGTTTTTGCGGAGGCTAGCGTCGACTTGTGATAGACCCGCGACAGGTCGAAGAATATTTTGTGACATGGCGGGTCGACGTGAATTAATTACACAATCGGCAGTTAGCCGGAGAAGCTGAGAAATCAGGAGAATCACGCGATGTGTGGACGCTTCAACGTCATCGACGATCCCGCGCTGGCGGAGATGCTGCGCCAACTGGGGGTCAGCGGCCCGCTGGGGACGCGCATCAACGTCTCGCCAACCGAGGACGTCGCGGTGGTGG
>CAZOUC010000241.1:3768-4938 GCA_964582825.1 uncultured Enterobacteriaceae bacterium
CCTTCATCCATGTCAATTATGAACGCTCCCGGGTGGTGGTGCAGGAAGACGGTGCGCGCAGTCTGCGTGACATGCGCTGGTGGCTGGTGCCGTCCTGGGCCCCGGAGGTCTCGACCCGGTACAGCATGTTCAACGCACGCGCCGAGAATCTCGACAGCAGCCGCGCCTTCAAAGGTCCGTTCCGGCACCACCGGGGGGTGGTACCGGCCTCGTCGTTCATCGAGTGGCAGAAGATCAATGACCTCAAGATGCCGTGGCTGATCCGCGCCCGCGACGGTGCGCTGGCCTTCGCCGCCGTCTGGGACACCTGGACCCGTGACGGCAACTACCTGGAGTCCTGCGCGATCGTGACCACCGATGCCACGCCGGGCTTCAAGCACCTGCACAATCGCATGCCGGTGATGCTGCGCCCGGAAGAGTTCGACGTCTGGCTGGACCCGGCGCGACCGCTGCAGGAGGTGCGCACCCTGCTCGAGCCGGCCCTGCCAGGTCCGATGGAGATCGCGCCGCTGGACCGGGCGGTCAACAATTCGCGCGGCAAGGGCGAGGACCTGCTCGTACCGATCGCGGACGCCGAGGAAATCGACGATCAGCAGACGTGAAGGATCAGTCGCGGCGGCGGTAGTCCCCGAAGCGTTGCAGCACCCGGTCCATTTCGTCGCCGTCGAGCAGCACCGCCTCGTCCCGGGCGTTCGCCAGCAGGTACTGCGCCGCGAGTTCCTCGAGCTCGCGGGCCAGGGCCAGCGCAGCGGCTGGGTCGCTTGCCACCGTGATCTGGCCGTGGTTGGCGAGCAGGCAGGCCGACAGCCCGCCGAGGGCGTCGACGGCGCCGGCCGCCAACGCTTCGCTGCCGAAAGTCGCATACGGCGCGCAGGGCACGCTGTGACCGCCGAACAGGGCCACCATGTAGTGAAATGCCGGCAGCGCCTGTCGGCGGCAGGCCAGTGCCGTGGCGTAGCGCGAGTGGCAGTGCACGATGGCGTCGACGTCCGCGCGGGCTGCATAGATTGCCTGGTGCATCCGCCATTCACTGGACGGACGCATGCCAGCGGCAATGGCTCCGTCGCCGCGTACCGCGACCATCGCGTCGGCACGCAGGGCCTGGGCGGGCACGCCGCTGGGAGTGATCAGCAGACCGCCGTCCAGGCGCAGTGACGCGTTGCCGGCGCT
>CAZOUC010000242.1:0-4930 GCA_964582825.1 uncultured Enterobacteriaceae bacterium
GCCGCACTTGCCTTCGCCGTCCTTGTCTTTCTCGCCGCACTTGCCTTCGCCGCACTTGCCTTCGGCATCCTTGTCGTCTTTCTCACCGCACTTGCCTTCGCCGCACTTGCCTTCGCCGTCCTTGTCTTTCTCGCCGCACTTGCCTTCACCACACTTGCCTTCGCTGCCGGCGAGCTGGTAGCCGCTGGACAGTTCGGTAATCGCGAACGGGTTGGCGGTTTCGGCCTGGGCGGCGGGAACCACGGCGGATGCCAGGAAGCTGGCGCCGAGCACTGCTGTCAGGGGTTTGAGCGTCTTGTTCATGCTTTCTCCTCGGAGGATCGGATATGGATCGCGTTCAGGTCGGGCGTGCAGCGCCCGCCTTGTGCCTATGACCCCGTCGACACTCGGCGGTTCTGCAAGAATTGCGGCAGGGCATAGGTCGAGTGACTCTATGCTTATGAAATTACAGAAGCAATACGAGCGGCTCAGCGCTCCTCGAGCCAGGCCAGCAGCTGCGGAAAGTGATCCTGTTCGGCCCGTGGGTCGAGCAGCATCGACAGGTGATCGTAGTCGGCCAGGTTGCCGTTGTCCTCGCCGATGCTGACGAAACGGGCGTCGTGCGGACCCAGCTCCTGCATGAACGCCCGAACGTCCTCGGGCGCCGACCACGCGCTCTCACTGGCAGCGGCGAAGTAAAGCGAGCGGGGAAAACGTCGCCCCTTGCGCAGCGCCTCGGAATAGTCGAAGCCGTCGCCGCTGTCGAGCCAGTGCTCACGCAGCGACCAGTTCAGCAGGTCGTAGAAGCAGCGCGCCGATTCGTCCTGGGTGCCGAGGCGCAGGGCACGCGCGGGCAGGTACCCTTTCAGCGCCACCGCGAGACGGCCGACACGGTGCCAGACCAGGTCGTGCAGCAGGCGGCGGCGCCAGCCGCCGGTCGTCAGTGAGCGCCGCACCCCGAAGTGCACCAGGCGCGTTACCGGCAGCGAGCGATCGCCGCGCAGCAGCGCGGCGGCCAGCAGCAGTCCGCCGCTGCCGTGCCCGATCCAGGTCTGTGCGGCGTCTCCGCTGCGCCGCGCCACCGCGTCGACCAGGGCCGGCAGGTCCTCGGTGACCAGTTCGTGCAGACCGAAGCCACTGTGCGACTCGACGCCGGGCCAGCTGCGGCCGTGGCCGCGCAGGTCCGGCACGAACACGTCAAAACCGGCACGGGCCAGGAACGGCCCGAGGCCCCGGCCGTCCTTGGACCAGAAGACGCGGCCGTCCTCGGCGGCTCCGTGCACCATCAGGATCGGCCCCCCGGGCGGGGTGGCCTCGCGCTGCAGCCGGCAGACGTGCAGCTGGACGTCGCGGCCGACGGGCACCATGATCGATTCGCGATACAGCTGGTCGGACACGTTCACCTGCGCCGCCGTTTACTCGGCGTCATTGTAGACCACGGCCCTCCTCAGGCCTGTTCGAGCAGGCGTTCGAGTCGTTTGCGCGACACCGGCTGCGCCGTGCCGAGTTGCTGTGCGAACAGGGAGATGCGGTACTCCTCGAGCAGCCGGCGCAGCGCCTGCGCGCGCCCGCCGTCCAGTCGCCCATCGGCCTGCGCCGCTTCGAGCCGCTCCTGCAGCTCCTGCAACTCCCAGCAGGCTTCCAGATCGCGCGGCAGACGGTCGGGGAGCTTCTCCAGACGCAGCGCAGCAGCCTGCAGGTAGGCCGGCAGACGCGGCCGCCGCTGCGCGGGCGTGCGGCTCAGGAAGTGCTCTTGGAGCAGCGCGTCGAGCTGCCGGTCGAGGTCGGCCAGGGATTCGGCGTAGACCGGGTCCTTCAGCCCACTGCGCCGCAGGGTCAGCTCCCGCAGGGCCTGCGCCACGCGCCCGAGCAGCGCCTCGAGCTCCTGCGCCCGCGGCACCAGTGCCGCCCGGCCCGCTTCGTGCAGCCGGGCAAAGGCGTCGCCATCGCGGGGCAGCGGCCCATCGCGCAGCCAGGCCTCGTCGGTGGCGGCCTCGAGCAGATCATCGAGCAGCGCATCGCGCGAGGCCCGGGCGCCAAAGGCCAGCAGTACCGTGCTGTCACGCAGCAACTGCTTGCGCAGGTATTTTTCGCTGCCCCGCTCGGCCAGGCGCAGCAGGCGAATCACCGCCCGGCGATGCGCCTGCACGGCCTCGGGCCGCGAGGCGAATACCCGCAGACCCACGGCATCGCCCTGGTCGATCAGTGCCGGAAACCCGCTGCCACCGTCGACGGCGACCTCCTCGGGCAGGGCGCCGCAATCCCAGCGCCGCATGCCGTCGACGCGCCAGCCCGGCGCTGCGGCGGCCTGCACCTCGCGATGCCCGGCCTCGCGGTGGCTGCTCTGCAGGGCCTCGAGGTCACGACCGCTGTCGACCACCTCGCCCTGCTCGTCGACGACGACGAAACGCATTCGGTAGAACGGCTCCAGCTCAGCGACCGGCCAGTCGGAGGGGACAACCGTCACGCGGCGCCGGCGGGCCAGCCAGTCGCCGAGCGCGGCGAGCAGCGGGCCCTGGCCGGGCTCGACCGCCGCCAGCAGCTCGTCCACGGTATCGGGAATCGGCACCAGCTGGCGGCGCTGCGCCTTCGGCAGCAGCTTCAGCAGCGCGATGCACTTGTCCCGCAGCAGGCCGGGCACGAGCCAGTCGCCGGTCCAGGCCGGCAGCCGGCCAAGCGCCAGCAGCGGCACGGTCACGGTCACGCCGTCGGACTCGTGGCCCGGCTCGAAACGGTAAGCCAGCGGCAGTCGCAGGTCGCCGACCTCCAGTTCGTCCGGGAACTGCGCCGTGGTGACCCCGTGGTCGAACAGCCTGACGAGGTACTCGCGCGCCATGCACAGTGCCTGCTGCGCCGCCTCACCCTGCCGGCGCAGCCAGCGATCGAGACTCGGACGATCGCAGACGTCGGCCGGCAGGCGCTCGTCGTAGAATTCGAAAATCGCCCGGTCCTCGACGACCAGGTCCCGGCGCCGGCCCCGGGCCTCCAGCTCGGCGAGCTCGGTACGCAGCGCCTGGTTGCGCTGCCAGAAGCGGTGCCGGGACTCGAAGTGCGCCTCCACCAGCGCGCCCTGAATGAACAGCTGCCGGGCTTCGGCGGGCGCGATCGGCGCGTAGTTGACCCACTTGCCGTCGGCGATCACCAGCCCGTACAGGCGCAGGCGTTCGCGAGCCATCACGCGGCCGCTGCGCTGTCGCCAGGTCGGCTCGTAGTACTCGCGCTTGATGACCTCTGCGGCCCAGGGCAGCAACCACTCGGGCTCGATGCGCGCGGCGGTGCGGCCGAACAGGCGCGTGGTCTCCACCAGCTCGGCGCAGACCACCCACTTCGGCGGTTTGCGCGCCAGGGCCGACGCGGGGTGCAGCACGAAACGGCGATTGCGCACACCGGCGAACTCGCGGCCTTCCTCGCGGCTGCCGACCTGGCTGAGCATACCCGCCAGCAGGGACTGGTGCAGCGCGGCATAGCCGGGCGCTTCGCGGTTCTCGGCCAGGCCCAGCTCCCGACAGAGCAGCCGCAGCTGGCGGTGCACGTCGCGCCACTCGCGCAGACGCAGCCAGCTCAGGAATTCCTTCTGGCACAGGCGGCGAAACGCGCCGGCCGACAGCTCCTGGCGCTGGTTCTCGACGTAGTCCCACAACGCCAGCACGGCAGCGAAGTCCGAGTCCGGGTCGCGAAAGCGGGCATGGGCCTGGTCCGCGGCCTGCTGTCGGTCTGCCGGACGTTCGCGCGGGTCCTGGATCGACAGGAAACTGGCCAGAACCAGCATCTCACGCAGCGCGCCGGCGTCGGCGGCCGCCAGCAGCATGCGCCCGAGCCGGGGGTCGACCGGTAGCCGCGCCAGCTTGCGTCCGGTGTCGGTCAGGCGGTTCCGGTGCAGCGCACCGAGTTCGGCGAGCAGCCCGATGCCGTCGTTGATCTGGCGCGAATCCGGCGCCTCGAGAAACGGAAACGCGGCCACCTCGCCGAGGCCGAGATGGTGCATCTGCAGGATCACGGCGGCCAGGTTGGTGCGCCGGATCTCCGGCTCGGTGAACGCCGGCCGCGCGGCGAAGCTCTCCTCCGAGTACAGGCGTATGCACACACCCGGCGCCAGACGACCACAGCGCCCCTTGCGCTGCTCGGCGCTGGCCTGCGAAACCGGCTCGATCGGCAGGGTCTGGACCTTGGCGCGCAGACTGTAGCGGCTGATCCGCGCGAATCCGGGGTCGATGACATAGCCGATGCCCGGCACCGTCAGCGAGGTCTCGGCGACGTTGGTGCACAACACCACGCGCTGCGGCCCGCCCTGGCGTGGCTTGAGCACCCGCGCCTGCTCGGCCTGACTCAGGCGCGAGTACAGCGGCAGCACCTCGAGGTCGCGCAGCTGCGCCCGCCGCAGCGCGTGGGCGGTCTCACGGATTTCCTGCTCGCCACTGTGGAACACCAGCACGTCGCGGGGCCGACCGTCGGCGCGCCGCGACTCCGCGCGGATCTCCTCGAGGGCCGTGAGCACCGCGGCCGGTTGATCGAGTTCCGAGTCCTCGCGCGGTCGGTAGCGCACCTCGACCGGGTAACTGCGACCGGAGACCTCGTACACCGGCGCGCCGTCGAAGTACTGCGCGAAACGCTCGACGTCGATGGTCGCCGAGGTCACGATCAGCCGGAGATCGGGCCGCTGCGGCAGGATCGTCTTCAGGTAGCCGAGCAGGAAGTCGATGTTCAGGCTGCGTTCGTGCGCTTCGTCGATGATCAGGGTGTCGTAGCGGCGCAGCATGCGGTCATGGGGCACTTCGGCGAGCAGGATGCCGTCGGTCATCATCTTGACCAGGCTGCGTTCAGAGACCTGCTCGTCGAAGCGCACCTGGTAACCGACCAGGTCACCGAGCGGACTGCCCAGTTCCTCGGCGACGCGCGCGGCAACCGCCTGCGCGGCGAGCCGGCGCGGCTGCGTGTGGCCGATCAAACCGCC
>CAZOUC010000243.1:0-4918 GCA_964582825.1 uncultured Enterobacteriaceae bacterium
TCGGCACCGGCTGCGGCCGCAGCATGCAGGTCCTGTTCACGGGTAATGCCGCAGATCTTGACGCGCGTCCGCCCCCTCATGGCACACCATTGTACGCAAGGTCCGCATCCAGTGGCAGGAAACAGGGACCGCTGGACGGGCGCGGAAACCCCTCGTCGGCATCGTAGCCGACGTCGACGAGGTACAGGCCTGATGCGGGCGCGGTAGCCGCGGCACGGCGGCGATCGCGGCCCTGCAGCAGTTCGGCCAGCCAGTCCTCCGCCCGCTCGCCGCGGCCGATCGGCAGCAGCGAGCCCACCAGGTTGCGCACCATGTGGTGCAGGAAGGCATTGGCGCGCAGGTCGACGACGACGAGCTCGCCGTGGCGGCTGACGCGGAACAGGTCGACGAAACGCATCGGCGTACTGCTCTGGCAACCCGCGGCCCGGAAAGCGCTGAAGTCCTGTTCGCCGAGCAGCGGCGCGGTCGCGGCCTGCATGCGCTGCACGTCCAGTGGCGCAGCGACCCAGCACAGGGTGTCATGGCCGAGGGCCGGGCGCACGGCACGATTGAGGATGAGGTACCGGTAGCGACGAAAGCGGGCGCTGTGGCGCGCATGGAAGTTCTCTCCCACCGGCCTCGCCCAGGCGATCGAGACGTCGTCCGGCAGCAGGGTGTTCGCGCCCTGGGTCCAGGCACGCGCCGGTCGCGGCACCGGGCAATCAAAATGTACGACCTGGTAGGTGGCGTGCACGCCGGCATCGGTCCGGCCGGCGCAGACGACGCGGACCGGCCGATCGACGATCCGCGACAGCGCCGACTCGACGGCTCCCTGTACGCTGGGAACTCGTGGGTCTTCCTGCGACTGCCAGCCGTGGTAGGCGCTGCCCCGGTATTCGACGCCGAGGGCGAGACGGCCGGCAGGCCAGCTCGCCTCCGGACTCAGCTCAGGCGCTCCCGGAGATCCTGCGCCAGCGCACGCTGTTCGTCGTCGCCCTCGGCGATCACCTCGTCGAGAATGTCGCGGGCGCCGTCGACGTCACCCATATCGATGTAGGCGCGTGCCAGCTCCAGCTTGGTCCCCACCTCGTCGCTCTCGTCGAGCAGATCGAGATCGTCGTCGGCGTCTCCGCCAGTGGCTGGCATCGGTTCTTCGACCGGCACCGCCGGGGGGATCTCGTTTTCGCCGCTACCCAGATCCGCGTCGAGTTCCAGCTCGTCGTCGTCGGGCGCGCCCTCGAGCTCAGCGTCGGAGCCGGCGTCGAGGTCCTCGTCGTCGAGGTCCAGGTCGGCATCGAGGTCCAGGGTCCCGAGCTCATCCAGCTCGGACGCGACGTCGAGTTCCCTGCGCTCGTCGGCTCCCTCGGGCGCTGGCGGGGGCTCGGCAGAGACGTCGGCGTCGACCAGCGTATCCGGCTCGCCGACGTCCAGCTGCTCGTCCTCGACTGCTTCGCGGAGCCAGTGCAACTGGCCTGTACCCGAGAGAAGCCCCTTGGCCTCACCGATCGCCTCGTGATCGCCGGCCGCCTCGAGCGCGCCATACTGGGCAAGGAATCCCTGCTCTTCGTCGTTGTCGACGTAGATTTCCATCAACTTCAGGCGCAGGTCGCTGCGTTCGGGCTCGTCTTCGAGCGCGCGCAGCAGGAGCTCTACGGCGGCGTCGCTGCGCCCGTAGGCGAGGTAGATTTCGGCCTCCGCCAGCGCGTCCTCGGTTTCGGCACGAAACTCCGTGGCGTCTTCCTCTTCGGCAGGCTCGACATCGTACTCATCGGCCGATTCGGTGTAGGACGCCGCCCGCGGGCCGCTATCCTCAGGCACGTCGTCGATAGCGGCGACGTCGTCGTCGACCGGCGGCGTCTCGACCTCGTCGCGATACAGCGGCGGCAGTTCCCGTTCATCGGGCTCGGCGGCGCCACGACGCCGGAACAGTACGAACAGCACCAGCGCGATCAGTGCCGCGAGGGCGCCGCCGATCACCAGGATGTTGTCGAGCAGGCGATCGATCAGGCTGGGCTCGGGGGCCGGTGGCGGTGCTGCCGGTCGGGCGGGCGGGGTCTCCGCCTCCTCGGGTTCCGCGGCATCGGGCTCGTCGGCGCCCTCGGCATCCGCGTAGGTGTAGTCGGTCTGGGTCTCCTCCGTCGTGGCGGCATCGGCGGGCTCTTCCGCAATCGGCGGCTCGGCATCCGCCGTCACACCGGCCTCGACGGCGGCCAGCTCCTCACTGCGAATCTGCAGCAGCACTTCGGCGGTGTCGACCTGCTCTTCGAGCGCCCGCACGCGGGCTTCCATTTCGGCGATCTGGCGTTCCTTCGCGGCGAGTTCCTCTTCCTGGGCGACCAGACGTGCCTGCAGATCGGATGCTGCCGCACCACCTTCACCACCGAGTCCGCCGGCTGCCGCCCCGGTGTCGGCGTCTCCGCCGCCCAGCACGAGCACGCCGTCGGCGCGCCCGTCGCGACCGGTTTCCGCAGCCGGCGCCGCCTCGGCACTCCACTCACGAATCTGGTCGCGGACTTCACGGATCGCCTCGCCCTCGTTGAGGTCGGCGATGTCTCCGCGGGTCGGAATGCGCAGGTCCTGGCCGGCGCGCAGGCGGTTGATGTTGCCGTCGACGAAAGCTTCGGGGTTGATGCGCTGCAACGCCACCATGGTCTGCTGCACGCTCAGGTCGGCGGGTTTCACGCGCGACGCGATTCCCCACAGCGTGTCGCCGCGGCGGACCCGATAGCTGCTGCCCTCGTAGGCCGGTGCCTGGGCCGGCGTCACAGGTGCCTGGCGCGGCGCGCGCGGCGCGCTGGCCGCCGGCGCCGCACGGGGCGGCTCTTCAGTAAACAGGGGCAGATCGAGCAACAGCGTGTATTCCCGCAGCACCCGCCCGGTCGGCCACTTCAATTCGACGACGAACTCGAGGTAGGGCTCCTTGACCGGCTGCTCGGTGGACACCCGTACGATGGCGTCGCCATCGCCGGTCAGTTCGAGCTCGAAATCCATTCCGGACAGGAAGAAAACGCGGTCGACGCCAGCACGTTCGAACGCCTCCCGGTCAGCCAGGTTGACCAGCAGCTGGTTCTCGTTGAGGTCGCCGACGTTGCGTACCCGGATATCGGCACGCAGGGGCTCATTGAGCCCGGTGTACAGGGTAATGTCACCGAGTCCGGCGGCGCTGGCGAGCGGTGCGGCTGCGGACAGCAGAGCCAGCGAAAGCGAGGCGGCGAGTCTTTTCTTCATCGCGCAGACGTCCTGAGTTTGAGTCCCCTGTTAGCAGCTCGCTAGGAACGAAAACAGCGCGCGAAGGCGCTCCGACTATCGATCGTTGCAGCTGAATAATCGGAGCTAAGTATTGGTTACAGGTGGCTTTTTATCAAGCATTCGGCGATCTGCACGCTGTTCAGCGCCGCGCCCTTACGCAGGTTGTCCGCCACCACCCAGAGGTTGAAGCCGCGAGGGTGGGAGATGTCGCGACGCAGCCTGCCCACCCAGACGTCGTCGGTGCCGGTGCCTTCGAAGGCCGGCGTCGGATAGCCGGCGGCTCCGGCCTCGTCGAGCAGGGCGACACCGGGCGCGGCATGCAGCAGGGCCCGCGCCCGCTCGACGGTCAGTTCCTCGCGCGTTTCGATGTGCACGGCCTCGGAATGGCCGTAGAACACCGGCACCCGGACACAGGTCGGATTCACCTGGATGCGCTCGTCGCCGAAAATCTTGCGGGTTTCCCAGACCATTTTCATTTCTTCTTTGGTGTAGCCGTTGTCCTGCAGCGCGTCGATGTGCGGCAGCACGTTGAACGCAATCCGCAGCGGGTAGACCTCGATGGCCGGTTCCTGCCCGTTCATCAGCTGCGCCGTCTGAGCGGCAAGTTCCTCGATGGCTTCCCGGCCGGTGCCGGACACGGCCTGGTACGTGCAGACGTTGATCCGACTGATGCCGACCGCGTCATACAGCGGCTTGAGTGCGACCAGCATCTGGATGGTGGAACAATTCGGGTTGGCAATGATGCCACGCGCGCGGTAACCCGCGATCGCGTCGGGATTGACTTCGGGAACCACCAGTGGGACGTCGGGTTCGTAGCGGAACTGCGACGTGTTGTCGATGACCACGCAGCCCGCCGCCGCAGCCCGGGGCGCAAACTCGGCCGAAACCGACGCGCCCGGCGAGAACAGACCGATCTGTACGCGCGAAAAATCGAAATCCGCGAGATTCTCTACCGTCAGCGCGCGGCCACGGAAGCTCACCTGCCGGCCGGCGGAACGTTCACTGGCCAGGGCGTACACCCTGCCGACCGGAAATTCCCGCTCCGCAAGTATGTCCAGCATGGCTTCGCCGACGGCTCCGGTCGCGCCGACCACCGCGACATCAAAGGTCCTGCTCATGAAATCTCCTCGCTCAATGCGTCGACGACCGCGTCGCCCATCGCCACCGTGCCGACGTCGCCGCCGAGGTCGGCGGTGCGCAATCCCCGATCGAGAACCCTGCCGACCGCCGCCTCGATGGCGTCCGCCGCGGCAGCCTGCAGCAGGGAATAGCGCAGCAGCATGGCCGCGGAAAGAATGGTTGCCAGCGGGTTGGCGCAGCCCCGCCCGGCGATGTCCGGTGCAGACCCATGCACCGGTTCGTAAAGACCGAAACCGGCGGCATCGAGCGAGGCGGACGGCAGCATGCCGATCGAGCCCGTCAGCATCGCCGCAGTATCGGACAATACGTCACCGAACAGGTTGCCGGTGACGATGACGTCGAACTGCTTGGGCTCGCGCACCAGCTGCATCGCCGCGTTGTCGACGTACATGTGACTCAGCTCGACGTCCGGGTAATCGCGGCCGAGATCGCTGACCACCTCGCGCCACAGGGCGCTGGACTCGAGCACGTTGGCCTTGTCGACCGAACAGAGGCGGCGCTGGCGCCGGCGCGCGGCGTCGAAGGCCACCGCCGCGATACGGCGGATTTC
>CAZOUC010000244.1:0-4914 GCA_964582825.1 uncultured Enterobacteriaceae bacterium
TCAGTTCCCCGGACTGTACGCCATCGGCGATGCGGGCCTGCTGCCGGTCCTGGCGCTCGTTGATCGGCCCTTCCGCAAAGGCGGTGCTGGCCCCGAGAGCGGCGACCAGTATGGCGGTGGTAATGGCTTTCATGGTTCTGCTCCTGTGTTGTGAGTGGCTGCACTTCAATCAACGTGCACCGGTCCCGACGGTTGACAGGATGCAGTTGTTACAATGGGCAGACCATCTCCAATGCGCCGGTACAGCGGATAGTCGATGTCGAAGAAGCAGATGCGTGACCAGATCGAGCGCGAGGTCGAACGCTTCATCGACCACGGTGGGTCGGTGACGCGCGTCGAACGCGGCGTCAGCGGCCGCGACGACGGCGCCAGACCCTACGGTCCACGGCCGTTCGAGCCGCGGCCCCGTGCCACGCGCACGCCGGTGCCCGAGGTCGTGGCGGCGATCGAGCGGCGCCGCGCCGCCGCCCGTCGGCCGACAGGGACGCGTCCGCGCAAGTCGGAGAAGCGGCCGGTCCGCAGGCTCATCTACGACGAGTTCGGTGAACCGCTGCGCTACGAGTGGCGTGACGAATAAGTGGCCCGTCAGCGTTCGAACTTGGTGCTGAGCAGCACCGAGGTCATGGTACGGATCACCCCGTCGACGGCACCGATCGCGTCGATCTTGTCGTCGAGGTCGCGGGTGCTCGCCTCACGGACGACGGCGATCAGATCGAACTGACCGCTGATCGAGTACAGCGAACGCACCTTGGGCATCGCCTGCAGTTCGCGGCAGATGCGTGCGGTCTTCTTCGGCTCCGTTTCGATCATCACGTGCGCGCTGATCAGGTTGGCGCGGTAATCGGGTGCGTGCCGGATCGTGTAGCCACGAATGATGCCGCGGCGTTCGAGCCGGTCCATGCGCTCGCGCACGGTGGCCCGGGCTGTGCCGAGTTCGCGCGCCAGAGCCGCGACGCTGGCCCGCGCGTTCTCGCTGAGCAGTTCGAGCAGGCGGGTTTCAAGCGCATCCATGACAAAATGATAGCTGATTTTGTCAATGTGTATAAAGAGTTCAGCAGTTTCGCACAGGCTGATCATTCGAATTGACAGGCCAGTTCACTAGACTGTCGTCCGAGTACGAACAAAAAACAGGCCCTGAGGAGACGACCATGCTGGCGCCGGTTCAACCGTCGACGGACGGCTTCGATTTCACCCGCGTCCGCGAGCGGCTCGCCGGAGGTTACGACGGCCCGTTCGTGATCCTCGATCGGCGCCTGCTGCGCGACAAGGTGCGCCAGTTCCGTGCCGCCATGCCGCGGGTCCGGCCCCATTTCGCCGTCAAGGCCAACCACGACCCCGAGGTCCTGCGCGTGTTCGTCGACGAGCGGGTGCCGTTCGACGTCGCCTCGAAGGCCGAGATCGAAGTGCTGCGTGAACTCGGGGTCGACGCCGGCGACATGTATTACAGCAACCCGATCAAGACCCGCGAGTTCGTCGAGTTCGCCGCACAGGTCGGCGTGCAGTGGTACGTCGTCGATGCTGTCGAGGAACTGCACAAGGTCGTATCGATCATGCCGGGCGCATCGTTGTACTTGCGCATCAGCGTGTCCAACGACGGTGCGCGCTGGCCCCTTTCCGGCAAGTTCGGCGCCAACCCCGACGAGGCGCGCGCCGTCATCGAGGAAGCGGCCCGCGTCGGCGCCCGGCTGCGTGGCGTGACCTTCCACGTCGGCTCGCAGTGTCTCGACGCGAACAGCTGGCGCCGCGGCATCGAAGCCTCGCTGGCGGTCATGGACCGGATGCGGGACGTCGGTCTCGAACCGAGCCTGCTGAACATCGGCGGTGGCTTCCCGATCCCGCTGCGGGAGCCGGTCCCGGACATCTATGCGATCGGTCACGTCGTCAACGCCGCGTTGCGTGATGTGCCGGACGATATCGAGGTCATGGCCGAGCCGGGTCGCTACTTCGTCGGCGACGCGGGCTGGTTCGTGTGCCGCGTGCTCGGCACCGCAACCCGCGGCGGTCAGCGCTGGGCCTACCTGGACGCGGGCCACTATCACGGACTGCCCGAGCTGGCCGACGGCTTCGAGCACCGGCTCGTCACGGATCGCACCGGGCCGGAGATTCCCTGGAAGCTGGCCGGCCCTACCTGCGATTCGATCGATACCTTCAAAGGCACTCACGAGCTGCCCGTCGGACTGCGCGAAGGCGATTACCTGTTCGTCGAGCACGGCGGCGCCTACACGGCGGTGTGTTCGACGCCGTTCAACGGCTTCGTCGAA
Source organism: uncultured Enterobacteriaceae bacterium (assembly GCA_964582825.1). Lineage (GTDB taxonomy): Bacteria > Pseudomonadota > Gammaproteobacteria > Pseudomonadales > UBA5518 > CAZOUC01. Next base: position 2,262 of record CAZOUC010000244.1, read on the forward strand.
CCGAAGGTCTACGTCGTCTGAGTTCCGCACCGCGCCTGAACTGAGCCCCGTTCGAGGTCGTATACTCGAAATGGCGGCCCGGGAGGGCGACATGAACGACAAAGAGCGAAAGGTTCCGCGCACGCGGATCGGCCGTTTCGCGCACATGGCCCGGCTCGCCGGCGGCGTGGCGGGCGGCATGATCGCCGAGGGCGGGCGACGCCTCGCCTCCGGAGAAGTGCCACGTGCCCGCGACGTTCTCGTCACGCCCGCCAACGCGCGCAGGGTCGCCGACGAGCTCGCCCAGCTGCGTGGTGCCGCCATGAAGGTCGGCCAGCTGCTGTCGATGGACGGTGGCGATCTGCTGCCGCCGGCGCTGGCCGAGATCCTCGCTCGCCTGCGCCAGGACGCGCCGCCGATACCCGAGCGCCAGCTGCGCCAGGTCCTCGATGGGGCATGGGGGCGCGACTGGCAGCGCCACTTCCGCGAATTCGCCTGGCGCCCGATCGCAGCCGCGTCGATCGGCCAGGTACATCGGGCCGTGCGCCACGACGGGCGGGAGCTGGCGATCAAGGTCCAGTACCCCGGCATCCGCGAGGGCATCGACAGCGACGTCGACAACGTCATGACCCTGCTGCGCCTGTCGCAGCTGCTCCCCGAAGGCATGCAGCTGCAGCCCCTGCTCGAGGAAGCCAAGATCGAACTTCACGCGGAGGCGGACTACCGCAAGGAAGCGCAGCACCTGAAGCGCTACGGCGAGCTACTGGCCGGCGACCCGGACTTCCAGGTCCCGGAGGTGGATACCGAACTGAGCGGCGAGACCGTGTTGGCCATGACCCTGGTGCGGGGCGAGCCGGTCGACCGCCTGGTGGGCGCGGACCAGGCCACCCGGGACCGCGCCTGCGCGCTGCTGATCGGGCTGCTGTTCCGGGAACTGTTCGAGTTCCAGCTGGTGCAGACCGACCCCAACTTCGCCAATTTCCTGTACGACGAAGAGCAGCAGCGCGTGGTGCTGCTCGATTTCGGCGCCACGCGTCACTACAGTCGCAAGGTCGTCGCGGGCTACAAGGCCCTGTTCAAGGCCGCGTTCGCGGCCGACCGCGAGCGCCTGGCGAAGGCGGCGCAGCGCATCGGGTACTTTGCAGACGAGATCGCCGAGGAACACCGGGATGCCGTCATCGAACTGTTCATCCTGGCAACCGAACCGCTGCGCCACGAGGGCGTCTACGATTTTGCCGAGTCGACGCTGTCCGGACGCATCGCCGAGGCGGGCCTCGACCTCAGCTTCAAGCGCGGCTACTGGCACACGCCGCCGGCTGACTCGCTGTTCCTGCACCGCAAGCTCGGCGGCCTGTACCTGCTGGCGGCACGCCTAGGCGCCCGCCTCGACATCGCCGCGCTGCTGCGACCCTGGGTCAGTACTTCACCGAGCAGCCGTAGGGGCGCGTGACGGTGTGCGAAAGCGCCTCGCCGGCGAGCAGTTCCGGTACCACCACGTCGAGGTAGCTGACCGCCCGCTCGATGTCTGCCGGGTCCGAGGTCGGGATGCTGTCGATGCCGCCCATGAAGCGCAGCACGCCGTCGGCGTCGATCAGGGCCATCTGCGGCGTGGTGCGCGCGTGGTAGGCGCGCCCCGCCGTTCCCAGTTCGTCGAGCAGCACGTGGTCCGGGGCCGCGTCGCGCTCGGCGGTCAGCGCCAGGGCCTGTTCCGAGCTCACGTGTCCCTGTGCGCCGGGGCGCGACGAAATCACCGACAGCCAGACCACGCCGTCGTCGCGCCACTTGCGCTGCAGGCGCTGCATGTTGCCCGCGCCGTAGTGTTTCCTGACATACGGGCAGTCGTGGTTGGTCCACTCGAGGATGACCGTGTTGCCGCGCAGGGCGTCGAGGCTGACCGTCTCGCCGCTTGCCGAGGTCAGGATGAAGTCCGGAGCCGGTTCGCCGACCTGCGGTGCGGGCGTGTCGAACGGCGCCGCCTGGACGCCCGCGGCGAACAGCAGCGTAAGGGCAAGAATGAAACGCATGGGACCTCCTTCAAGGACCGGGTTGAAAACGGGCGGATACGCGCCAGGCGCGTTCGCGGTCGGCAACGAGCAGGAATTCGAGTTCGCCTTGGTGCCCGGCGTAAAAGGCATTGCGCGGCGCCCGGATTGCGACGCGATTGGCCTGCCAGCGCAGCTCCGCAGGGCTGGAGTACTCGACGAGGTCCGGCGTCACCGGAAAGAACTCGAGCCTGGAGACCCCCGCGAACAGCCGCTCTCGGGCGTAGACCTCGACGGACACGCCCTCGTCCACCAGGCGCCAGCTGGCATCGAGAGTGGGCAACGGCGCCGGCAGGCGCTGCCAGCTGCGCTCGACAAGCGCATCGAAGTCTTCCGGGGCGGCCGTGGCGCTGACCTCCGAGAGGCCGGGAATGCACTCTTCACGGCATACCAGCCAGTTCACGGTGACCTTGGCCGGGGCTGTGGGCTCGCCGTGCAGCGGTGCCGCGAGCAGCAGCGTGCCGTGGTAACCGTAGTTCATCAGGCCGCGGAACGGGATCGCTTCCGGGAACGGCCACAGCACCTCGCCGGCCTCGGCGCCAACCAGGCGCCAGTCGACGCGCGGCGCTTCGCCCGAGTCGCCCGGGTTGCGCCAGTACAGGTGCCAGCCCGTTCGCGGCTGCAGGCGCAGG
>CAZOUC010000245.1:0-4892 GCA_964582825.1 uncultured Enterobacteriaceae bacterium
CGGCGTCGGCGTGTAGCCGAGTTCGGCGATCGCTGCCATCAGGCGGCCGGGACTGGTCTGCCCGGCGTCGAAGTCCAGCGCCGCCCGCTGCTCGGCGAAATTGACGTTGACGGCACGGACGCCGGGCTGCTGCGCCAGGAAATGCTCGAGCAGCCACACGCAGGCGGTGCAGCGGATGCCGTCGATGGCGACCTGGGCGCAGGCCGTGCCGTCCTCGTCGTGGCTGACGAAGCCGCGCTGCAGCTCGGCGTCGTCGTACACCAGGTACTCGTCGCCGCGACGTTCGACGTCGACGCGCTCGGCCGTTTCGGTTCGATAACGGTAGTAGCGATCCAGACCGCTGGCGATGATCAGCCCGGCCGCGGCGGCGCAGCCCGGGCAGCACATCGGTCGTGCCGCGCCGTCGATGACGACCTCGCTGGTTTCGCCCGGCGGAACCGGCAGTCCGCAGTGGTAGCAGGCGACGCTGGCGCTGCTCAGACTCTGCATGTCCGGCTCAGATGGTCCCGGTCAGCAGGTCATCGGGCTGCGCGTAGAGGCTGCCTCGCAGGCGCCAGTCGACGTCGCCGTCCACCGGCGTGATTTCCACGGTCCAGCGCTGGGTCAACGGCCTGGGCAGCTCGCCGACGAAACGGTCGCCGGAGCGCGCCAGCACCAGCACGAAATCCTGCTCCGCCTGGAAAGGGTGGATGAAATCGACGCGCAGGCTGCGTACCGGCTCCGGCAGATCGCCGGCGAGTTCGGCCGACACCAGGCCGGCGACTTGATCGATGCGGTAGTTGAAGCGCAGACCCGCCTCCTCGGCGATGCGGTCGCGCGCGAGTTCCTGGTTGAAGGCCAGGCCATCCTTGTAATAGCTGTCGCGTACACGCGAGTCGTTGTGCTTGATGGCGATGTACAAGGTCGTGAACCCGGCCACGACGACGCTCGCCGGCAACAGGATGATCAGCCAGGGCCAGAACTGCTTGTACCAGGGTTCGACAGGTTCGTTCATCTGCTGGGTACCGGTCCGAGGAAGCGGGTCTCACGGCTCGCTTCGGGGTGGCGGCCGTCCAGTGCCTCGAGTACGAAGGTCATCGGCACGTTGGCGGCGGAAAGCGCCGAGCGTTCCACCTGCACGGTGACCGGCAGCGTCAGCACCTCGCCGCTGGCGAGTGTGACGTCGGTATTGCCGATCAGGCTGGCTCCGGGCAGGTCTTCGATCCGGACCCGGAACAGCCCCCCGTTCTGGCTCATGTTGCGCAGTTTGAGCGTGTAGACGTTCTCGACCAACCCGGTACCCGTCTCCTGGTAGAGCTCGCCGCGTTCACGCAGCACTTCGATACCCAGCGGAACGCGGTTGACCAGGAACCCGACGAACAGGGCAACCATAACCGTGATCGCGATGGCATATCCGATCAGGCGCGGCCGCAGAATCCGCGTCGGCTTGCCCTCGAGCGTGTTTTCCGTGGTATAGCGGATAAGGCCGCGCGGGTAGTTCATCTTGTCCATCACCGAGTCGCAGGCGTCGATGCACAGCGCGCAGCTGATGCACTCGTACTGCAGACCGTTGCGGATATCGATGCCGGTCGGACAGACCTGCACGCAGAGTTTGCAGTCGATGCAGTCGCCGAGCCCGGCGTTTTTCGGGTCGATGCCCTTCTTGCGCGATCCGCGCGGTTCGCCGCGATTCGGGTCGTAGGACACGATCAGGGTGTTGTTATCGAACATGACCGACTGGAAGCGGGCGTAGGGGCACATGTACAGGCAGACCTGTTCGCGCATCCAGCCGGCATTGATGTAGGTGGCGACGGTGAACAGGGTCACGAACGAGTAGGCCCAGCCGCTGGCCTGACCGGTCGGCAGCGCGAATATCAGTTCGCGAATCGGCACGAAGTAGCCTACGAAGGTCAGACCGGTAGCCAGGGCGACGGTGAGCCACATGCCGTGCTTGAACAGCTTGCGGAGAATCTTGTTGAAGTCCCAGGGGCCCTCGTCGAGGCGGCGGCGCTGGTTGGCGGTGCCCTCAGCCGTCTGCTCGGCCCACATGAAGATGCTGGTCCACACCGTCTGCGGGCAGGTGTAGCCGCACCAGACCCGGCCGACGAAGGTCGTTACCGCGAACAGGGTGAAGGCGGAGATGATCAGTGCCCAGGCCAGCAGCGGAAAGTCCTGCGGCCAGAAGGTGATCGCGAAGATGTTGAACTGGCGCTCCGGCAGGTCGAACCAGATCGCCTGGCGGCCGTCGTACTGGACCCAGGGCAACAGGAAGTAGGCGATCAGCAGCGGCCAGCCCGTGTACAGGCGGATGCGCTGGAAAAAGCCCTCGACCTTGCGCGTATAGATGCGCTCGCGCTTCTGGTAGAGATCGAGTTCGCCGACCTCGGAGGGGACGAATTCTTCGACAGGGATCTGGTCGTTCACACCTTACCGCTCCCGCGTACCGCTGTGCTGTGCGCTCGATCGACCCTCAGCGGCACATGCACCAGGCAGGGGGTGGCGTGTCGCGGGGCGGCGCGCGGCGCCGCCCGTCGGGTTCGGACCGGCTTACTGCTTGTCGCCTAGGCTCAGTACATAAGCCGTCAGCAGGTGAATCTTGTCTTCGCTCAGCATGTCCTTCTGTGCGGGCATGCGGTTGTTGCGGCCGTTGCGGATCGTGTGCTTGATCTGCTCGAGGTCCGGGCTGTAGAGCCAGACGGAGTCGGCCAGGTTCGGCGCGCCGAGGGCCTGGTTGCCCTTGCCGTCGGCGCCGTGGCACGACGCGCAGAACATCTGGTACTGCTGCGCACCGGCCTCGCTCTGCTCGATGGGCTCGATGATGCCGCTCATCGCCTGTACGTACAGCGCGACATTGTGCACGCCGTCCTCACCGAGCGCCTGGCCCCAGGGCGGCATCACCCCGTTGCGACCGTTGACCAGGCTGTAGCGAATCTGCTCCGCCGAGCCGCCCCAGTTCCACACGTCGTCGGTCAGGTTCGGGAAGCCGAAGGCGCCGCGCGCGTTCGAGCCATGGCACTGGGCGCAGTTGTTGGCGTAGATACGCTGCGCCATGCGCATCGCATCCCGGTTGTTCCTGAGTTCCTCGACGGGCGTGGCAGCGTGCGCGGCGAACACGGGCCCGTACTTGGCCTCGGCGGTGGCCACCTCCTGCTCCCACTGTTCGGTCGACGTCCAGCCGAGCAGGCCCTTGAAGTTGCCCAGGCCCGGGTAGAGCAGCAGGTACAGGATCGCGAAAGCGATCGTGATCACGAACATCAGCAGCCACCAGAACGGCAGCGGGTTGTCGTACTCCTCGATGCCGTCCGCGGAGTGTCCGGTCGTCTGCACCTTGTCGGACGGGCGGGTCCTGTTGGCGAACAGGAGCCAGGTGACCGCGGCCAGGGAGCCGAGAGTGATGACGGCGATGTATGCGCTCCAGAAGCTGCTCATGCTTGCTTTCCTTGATCGGGTTCCCGGCTCTGCGCGTCATCGGCCTCGTCGGCGAACGGCAGGTTGGCGGCCTCGTCGAATGCCTCGCGGCGCTTGCTGCTGTAGGCCCACAGGCACACGCCGATGAACGCCACGAAGGCGAGGATGGTCGCGATGCCCAGCAGCGTGCCCTTGTCCATCAGCGCCGCGCCTGGATCAGCACGCCGAGGTTCTGCAGGTAGGCGACCAGGGCGTCGATTTCGTAGCAGCCTTCCGAGCTGCAGGCGCTGGCGGCGGCTTCGGCGCCGGCGATGTCCTCGTCGGTGTACGGTACCCCGACCGCGCGCAGCGCTCTCATCTTCGCGGCGGTTCCGCTGGCGTTCACGGTGGTGTCGAACAGCCAGGGGAATGCCGGCATGTTGGATTCCGGCACCACGTCACGCGGGTTGTAGAGGTGGGCACGGTGCCATTCGTCGCTGTAGCGGCCACCGACGCGGGCCAGGTCCGGGCCGGTGCGCTTCGAGCCCCACAGGAAAGGGTGGTCGTAGACGAACTCGCCGGCCACCGAGTAGTGGCCGTAACGCTCGGTTTCGGAGCGCAGCGGGCGCACCATCTGGCTGTGACAGGTGTTGCAGCCCTCGCGGATGTAGATGTCGCGGCCTTCGAGCTGCAGCGCGTTGAGCGGCTTGAGCCCTTCGATCGGCTGCGTCGTCTCTTTCTGGTAGAACAGCGGCACGATCTCGACCAGCCCGCCGAAGCTGATCGCGACGACGATCAGGATCATCATCAGGCCGATGTTCTTCTCTACGACTTCGTGTTTCATCGCGCGCTCCTCAGGCCGGCTGCGGGATCGGTTCGCGGGACTGCGCCGGTTCGTCCTTCATCGTTGCCGTCTTGAACAGGTTGTAGCCCATGACCAGCATGCCGAGGAAGAAGATCGTTCCGCCGATCAGGCGTACGATCCAGCCCGGGTAGCTGGCGACGACCGACTCGATGAAGCTGTAGGTCAGCGTGCCGTCGTTGTTGTAGGCGCGCCACATCAGGCCCTGCATGACGCCGTTGACCCACAGCGAGGCGATGTACAGTACGGTGCCGATGGTCGACATCCAGAAGTGCAGGTTGATCAGGCCGACGCTGTACATCTGCTTCTTCCCGAACAGGATCGGAATCAGGTGGTACAGGGCACCGATCGACACCATCGCCACCCAGCCCAGGGCGCCGGAATGCACGTGACCGATGGTCCAGTCGGTGTAGTGGGACAGGGAATTGATCGTCTTGATCGACATCATCGGCCCCTCGAAGGTCGACATGCCGTAGAACGACAGGGACACGATCAGGAAGCGCAGGGTCGGGTCGGTGCGCAGCTTGTGCCAGGCACCGGACAGGGTCATGATCCCGTTGATCATGCCGCCCCAGGACGGCGCCAGCAGCACCAGGGACATGACCATCCCCAGCGACTGGGCCCAGTCCGGCAGCGCGGTGTAGTGCAGGTGGTGCGGCCCGGC
>CAZOUC010000246.1:0-4880 GCA_964582825.1 uncultured Enterobacteriaceae bacterium
GCGCGCCACGGCGATGTACCAGCACAGCAACCTGTTTGGCCGCGACCACATCTTCAACGCCAGCTTCTCGACCTCCCCCGAGCAATGGGGTGATGTCGAGCAGTACGGCGCCAGCTACAGCGCGCCGCTGTACGGCCTGCGCGGCTGGCTGAGCGCCTACGCCGTCAGCTCCAACGTCGACTCCGGCCAGGTCGCCGGCGTGTTCGACGTCTCCGGAACCGGCGAGATGTTCGGCCTGCACTGGATCCAGTACCTGCCGCGCATCGGCCGCTACGAGCACTGGCTCGACGTCGGCATCGACACGCGCCACTTCGACAACGACGTGCGGACCATCGGCAGCAACGAAGCCATCGTCGGCGACGTGCGCTCCACGCCAGCCAGCATCACCTATCTCGGTGAATACCGGTGGCCCCGCACGCGCCTGGACTTCGACATCCGGCTGCTCATGAACACCGGCTGGGGCAACGACAACGGCGCGGAGAACTTCGGCCCGGGACCCGTGGGCGGTGGTCGGGCAGGCGCCAGCGACGACTGGCAGGCGCTGCAGCTCGGCGCGACCGTGATGCAATCGCTCGGCCAGTGGACGGCGCTCGGTACGCTGCGCGCGCAGGTCGCCGGCGAGCCCCTGATCAGCGGCGAACAGCTCGGCATCGGCGGCAGCACCAGCGTGCGCGGCTACCAGGAACGCGAAACCAGCGCCGACAACGGCTACTGGGTGCACCTCGAACTGGACACCCCGCGCTGGAACGGCCTGATGGGACTGGCCTTCGTCGACGTCGGCTACGGCGAACTGGAAGGTGCGCTGCCCGGCGAAACCGAAGACTGGACGCTGGCGTCGGTCGGTCTGGGCGGCCGCTACCAGTGGCGCACCCTGTTCGCGCAGCTGGAACTCGGCTACGCGCTCGAAGACGCGCCTGTGAACCTGAACACGACCGAGTCCGGCGACTTCCGGGCGCACGTCAGCGTGGTGTGGCAGCTATGACCCTTGCGTACCGCAGAACCGCCTTGGCCGCGGCAATGCTCGCCGCCAGCGGCACGTTGCTGGCCAACCCGACCGGTCCGAGCGTGATTCGCGGCAGCGTCGGCATCGACACCAGCACGCCCGGCGTGACCAACATCACCAACAGCGACGGCGCGATCATCCACTGGCAGGACTTCTCGATCGCCGCCGACGAGATCACCCGCTTCATCCAGGAAAACTCCAGCAGCGCGGTGCTGAACCGGGTGGTCGGCGGCAACCCGAGCGAGATTCTCGGCCAGCTGCTGTCCAACGGCCAGGTCTTCCTGATCAACCCCAACGGCATCGTGTTCGGCCTCGGCAGCCGGGTCGACGTCGCGGGCCTGGTCGCCTCGACCCTGGACATCAGCAACGAGGACTTCCTGCGCCGCAACACCATTCACTTCGCGACCGGTGGCCGTGCCGGCGGCATCCGCAACGAGGGCCTGATTCACACGGCCGACGACGGCAACGTGGTGTTGATCGCCCCCGACATCGAAAACAGCGGCACGATCCGCAGCGAAGGCGGTCGCATCACCCTCGCGGCCGGCCAGTCCGTGATCCTGACCAGCCTCGACAGTCCGGATATCCAGGTCGAAGTGCAGGCGCCCGCCGACCGCGTGCTGAATCTCGGAGAGATCATCGCCAACGGCGGCGCGGTCGACATCCTGGCCGGCCAGATCGAGCACGCTGGACTGATCAGCGCGAACCGGGTCGAGGTCGGTGACGACGGCCGCATCCGCCTGGTGGCCGGCGGCGACATCGCGCTCGCCGACGGCAGCCTGGTCGAGGCGCGCGGCGAGGGGGTCGCCGGCGGCGCCGTCGAACTGGCCGCGCTCGGCGGCGATGCCAGCGAGCGGTCGGTCGTGTTCCAGCAGGGCGTGGTCGATACCAGCGGACTGGACGGCGGCAGCATCTCGATCGAGGCCGACAGCCTGCTGTCGAGCGCGGCGCTGCGCGCCGACGGCGAACGCGCCGGCGGCCGCATCGATGCCAGCCTCGAGTATCGCGTGGCGGCCACCCGCGACAGCACGGTCTCCGCGACCGGCGCCAGCGGCGGCGACATACGCTTCGCGGCCGGCGAAAGCCTGTTCAGTTCGGGGCGCTACGACGTGAGCGGTGACGCCGGCGGCGAGGTGCAGCTGCTCGGCAACGAGGTCAAGCTCGCGTCGGCCCGGGTCGACGCCAGCGGCAGCGCCGCCGGCGGCTCGATTCGCGTCGGCGGCGGCTGGCGCGGCGCCGAAGCCGGCATCGACAATGCGGCGCATACCGTCGTCAACGCCGGGACCGTGCTCGACGCCAGCGCCCGCGAGGCCGGCGACGGCGGCAGCGTCGTGGTCTGGGCCGACAACAGCACCCTGTTTTCCGGCACCATCCGCGCGACCGGCAGCGGTGGCGTCCGCGGCGGCGACGCGGAAGTCTCCGGCCTGGAGAGCCTCGGATTTGCCGGCCTGGCGGACCTGTCCTCGGCGGACGGCGAGGCGGGCACCCTGCTGCTCGACCCGCGCAACATCACCATCGAAGCCGGCGGATCCGGCGGCGGCGGCTCGCCCGCTGGCGTAGCGGAACTGATCGACCCGCAACCGGGCGCCGACAATTTCTTCGGCGACTCCGCGCTGACCCTGAACAACGGCTTCGTCTACGTCATCGACGATCTCGACGACACCGCCGGCGTGGATGCCGGGGCGTTCTACCTGTTCGACCCGGACACCGGCGAACTGGTCAGCGCGCTCACCGGTTCGCAGGCGAACGACCGCGTCGGCAACGGCTTCCTGTCGAGCCTCGACGGCAGCAACTACCTGCTGCGGAGCCCGGACTGGAACGACGGCCGCGGCGCGATCACCCTGTTCGACCAGCTCAACGGTGTGTCCGGCGCGGTCGACAGCAGCAACAGCCTGGTCGGCGGCAACGTCGGCGACGCCGTCGGCAGCAACACGCTCAGCTTCCTGCTCGCAAACGGTGAATTCCTCGTACTGAACCGCAGCTGGGGCAACGACGCCGGCGCCGCCACGCAGTTCAGCCTGCAATCCGGCCTCAGCGGCGTGGTCGGCCCCGGCAACAGCCTGGTCGGCGGCAACGCCGGCGACCAGATCGGCTGGAGCTTTACGCAGCTCGGCAACGGCAAGGTGGCGATCGTCAGTCCGTTCTGGGACAACGGCGCCGTGCAGGACGCCGGCGCGGTGACGATCTTCGACGTGGACACCGGCCTGCCGACCGGCACCGTGACCGCGGGCAACTCCCTGGTCGGCAGCAGCGAATTCGACTACGTCGGCGCGTATACCTTCGGCGGCACGCCGGTGTTCAGCGGCGTGACCGACCTGTTCAACGGCAATGCCCTGTTCGTATCCCAGGGCTGGGGCGACGGCGCCGGCGCCTACACCTGGTACGACACCACGACCGCGCCTCTGACCGGCGCGGTGACCAGCGCCAACAGCCTCGTGGGTTCCACGCCGGGCGATTCGGACGGCGCTGAACTGCGCGTTGTGTTCGGACCGAGCGGTCCGCTGTGGCTGATCCGCAACTCGCTGTGGGACAACGGCGGCGCTCAGGACGCCGGTGCCATCACCTGGCTGGATCCCGACGTCGGGCTGACCGGGGCCATATCGGCCGGGAACAGCCTGGTCGGCGACACGCCGTTCGCCAACATCGGCTCGTTCGGCATCGACCAGCTGCAGGGGGTCGCGCTGCTGGTGCGCAGCCCGCGCTGGGACGCCGATCGCGGCGCCGTCACCTGGATCGACCTGAACAACCCGCTGACCGGCACCGTGTCGTCCGGAAACAGCCTGGTCGGCGACGCCAGCGGCGACAGCCTCGGCCTGAACGCCGCCGAGTTCCTCGACGGTTCGGTGTATGCGCTGCGCAATGCCGAGTGGAACACCGCGCGCGGCGCGGTGACCCTGTTCGACGCCGCCACCGGCCAGTTCGTGTCGGGCGGCAACCTCACGGGCAGCATTACCGGTTCCAACAGCGTGGTCGGCAGCTTCGTCGGCGACCGGATCGGCATCGAGCCGCTCGCCTTCGCCGGCTTCAACAACGCGCTCGGCAACAACGTCTACCTGATGTTCAACCCGAACTACGAGTTCGGACGGGGCGCGGTCACCTGGGTCGACCCGCAGGCCGGCCTGACCGGCGTCATCGAAATCGACAACAGCCTGCTCGGCTTCTCGCCGAACGACTTCGAGTCGAGCTCCCTGGTCCCGGTCGGCTTCGGCAATTTCGTGCTGGTCACCCCTGGATACGATTACAACGGCACCGTGCAGGACGCCGGTGCCGTCACCTGGATCAATGGCATCCAGGGCACACTGGTCAACGGCTCGACCCTCGTCGGCAGCGAGGTCGGTCCGTCGATCAGCCTCGTGGGTGACGAGATCAATTCCACCGTGGGCAGCCTGGGGGTCCGGTCTCTGGACGGAACGCACTACGTCGTGCTGAGCCCGGATTGGGGGGACGGCAACCAGGACTTTCTCGGTGCGGTCACCTGGTTCGATGCCAGCACAGGACGCTTCGGGGCCGGTGGCACGACACCGATGGCCGGCACCATCGACAGCGGCAACAGCCTGGTCGGCGCCAGTGCCAACGACCGGGTCGGCGACGGTCTGACACTGAACTTCAACGGCCAGGCCTACATCATCAGCTCCAGCTGGAACGGCGGGCTCGGCGCCTGGACCTGGGTACAGGACACCGCGCAGTTCTTCGGCGGCACCGTGAGCGGGGCCAACAGCCTGGTCGGGGCGACGGTCGGCGACCTGCTCGGCGGCTACGGGTCCGCGCTCGACGGAGAGACCATCGGGCTGGTCTTCCCGCGGTGGGACAACGGCGCCGAAGCCGACGCCGGGGCCCTGACCTTCGTCGACGTCAGCACCGGGCTGACGGGCACCATCGG
>CAZOUC010000247.1:0-4462 GCA_964582825.1 uncultured Enterobacteriaceae bacterium
CCCTGATCGCGTACTGCGTGCGCGAGGCCGGCAAGACCATCGCCGACGCGCTGGCGGACGTGCGCGAAGCGGTCGATTTCCTGCGCTACTACGCGGTCGAGGCCGAAGGCCTGGAAGCGCGCTGGGGCCAGGAGACCGAGGCGCGCGGACCGGTGCTGTGCATCAGCCCGTGGAACTTCCCGATCGCCATCTTCACCGGGCAGCTGGCCGCGGCCCTGGCGGTCGGCAACACGGTGCTCGCCAAGCCCGCCGAGCAGACCACCCTGGGCGCCCTGTTCGCGGTCGGCCTGCTGCACGAGGCCGGAGTCCCGCGGGATGTGCTGCAGACCCTGCTCGGCCCGGGTGAGCCGGTCGGCGACACCCTGCTCGGCGACCCGCGCATCCGCGCCGTGATGTTCACCGGCTCGACCGAGGTGGCACGCCTCATCGCGCGCCGCCTGGCGGCGCGCGAGGACGCCCCGGTGCCGCTGATCGCCGAGACCGGCGGGCTCAATACCCTGGTCGTCGATTCCACGGCGCTGCCCGAGCAGGTGGTCGACGACGTGATCAGCTCCGGCTTCAACAGCGCCGGGCAGCGCTGCTCGGCGCTGCGCCTGCTGCTGGTCCAGGAAGAGATCGCCGACGGCCTGATCGAGATGCTGACCGGGGCGATGGCGGAACTGCGCATCGGCGACCCGGCGGCGCTGGCCACCGACGTCGGTCCGGTGATCGACGAGGAAGCCCGCGAGCGGCTCGAACGGCACGCGGCCGGGATGGACCGGCAGGCACGGCTGCTGTACCGCTGCGAACTGCCCGAGGACTGCCGGAACGGCAGCTTCGTCGCACCGCGTCTTTACGAACTCGAGCGGCCGGAGCAGCTCGAGCAGGAGGTGTTCGGGCCCATCGTGCACCTGTGCCGCTTTCGCGCCGCCGAGCTGCACGAGCTGGCCGAGCGCATCAATGCCTCCGGCTACGGCCTGACCTTCGGCGTCCACAGCCGCATCGAGGACACGGTGGAACTGCTGGCCGGGCAGGTTGACGTCGGCAACGTGTACGTGAACCGGAACATCATCGGCGCCGTGGTCGGGGTGCAGCCCTTCGGTGGCCACGGCCTGAGCGGCACCGGCCCCAAGGCCGGCGGCCCGCTGTACCTGCGGCGCCTGGTGCAGCCCCGCGTGCAGCGTGCCGAACCAAGCCCGCTCGACGAGGCGGAACCCGCGCCCGGCGGCGGCCTGCCGCCGGACGAGCGCCTGTGGATTCCCCTGCGGCAGGGCCTGTCGGACTGGCGCCTGTCGGATGCCGACACGCGTCTGCGCTGCCTGCAGCGTCTGCAGCAGAGCATCGGTCAGCGCGGCGATCTGGACGAAGGTCAGCGCACCCGGCTGGCCGAGGCCCTGGGTTCGCTGGAGCTTCAGCAGCGCGAACTCGCGCGTACCTGGACGCTGCCCGGCCCGACCGGTGAGAGCAACACGCTCGAATTCCTGCCGCGTGGCCTGGTCGCGGTGCTCGGCGATGCCGCTACGCCGCTGGAAGCACTGCTGTGGACCGCGGTCGCGGCGCTGCTGGCCGGTAACGCGGTGCTGCTCGCCGGTTCAGCGGACCGCGAACCCGACCGGCTCAAGATCCGCAACCTGCTCGGCGAGGCCGGCTTCCCCGATGCGGCCAGCGCCCTGCTGCCCGCGACGGAACACCTGGAGCCACTGCTGTGGCAGGCGCCGATCGCCGCCGTCGCCACCCCGAGTCGCGGTCTCGCGGCCCGGGCGGCGCGCGGCCTGGCGGCACGTCCGGGCGCGCTGCTGCCGGTGATCGACGAGCCGATCGGCCCCACCTTCCTGGCCCGTTTCGTACTCGAGAAGTGCGTGTCGATCAACGTCACCGCCTCCGGCGGCAACGCGGCCCTGATGTCGCAGGGCGAGACGGACTAGCAGTCATACGGCAGGCCGCCCCGCCTCCCGCCGCGGCGGCACGGGCTCACGGTCCGGCAATGCGCGCCGGGATGTCGTCGGCGTCCAGCGGCCGGGCCAGCAGGAAGCCCTGCGCTTCCTCGATGTCCGCCTCGGCGACCCGCTCGAGCTGCTGCTCGGTCTCGATGCCCTCGGCAACGACCCGCAGGCCCATGCTGTGCGCCAGCTGGGCGATGGAACGCACCAGCTGCGGCGCCGTGACGTCCCCGCCATCGAGGTCGGCGATGAAGCTGCGATCGATCTTCAGGCTGGCGACCGGAAACTGGCGCAGGTAACTCAGCGACGAGTAGCCGGTACCGAAATCGTCGATCGCCAGCGCCACGCCAAGCGCGTTGAGTTCGCGCATGATGCCGATTGCCGCCTCGGCGTCGTCCATCACCGCGCCCTCGGTGATCTCGAACTCCAGGCGCTCGCCGGGCATCCCGGTGCGCTGCAGGGTCTCGGCGACGCGCGCCGCCAGGTCCTGCTGGCGGAACTGGCGCGGCGACAGGTTGACCGCCAGCCGTCCGGGCTCCAGGCCGGCATCCAGCCAGCCGCGGAAGCGGCTGCAGGCCTGTTCCAGGACCTGCATGCCGAGTTCGACGATCATGCCGCTCTCTTCGGCAACGGGAATGAACTGCGCCGGCGAAATCGGCCCGCGCTCGGGGTGGTGCCAGCGCACCAGCGCCTCCATCGCGCAGGGTCGGCGGTCCGCCGTACCGAAGCGAAGCTGGTACTGGACCGTGAACGCGCGCGCCGCGAGGGCCTGGCGCAGCTCGTTCTCCATGATCAGCCGGTCCTGCACCCGCTGGTTCATTGCGGGCGCGAAATACTGGAAGTGGTTGCAGCCGCGCTGCTTGGCCTCGTACATGGCGAGATCCGCGTGCCGCAGCAGGCTGCCGGAGCTCTCGCCGTCGTCCGGGTACAGGGCGATGCCGATACTCGGCGTGATCATGACGCGGTGCTCGTCGAGCACGAAGGGTTGTTCGAAGATCGCCAGGATGCGCGAGGCAATCAGCCCCGCCGCGTGGCTCGCCGGCAGCCCTTCGATCCAGATCGCAAACTCGTCGCCGCCCAGGCGCGCTACCACGTCGCGCTCGCCGACCTCGTTGCGCAGCTCGCCGCTCACGGCCTTCAGCAGCTGGTCGCCGATATCGTGGCCGAGCGTGTCGTTGACTTCCTTGAACTTGTCGAGGTCGACGAACAGCAGCGCCGCCCGGTCCGCCGCGCCGCGGGAGCGCTCCGCGGCGTCGAGAAACTGGTCCAGGCGGGCGAGAAACGCGTTGCGGCTGAGCAGGCCCGTCAGGTCGTCCTCGCTCGCCAGGCGCTGCAGCTTGCGCTCGATCGACTTGCGCTCCTTGACCTCGCGACGCAGGGCCAGCACCTTGCTCTGCAGATCGGTCTGCGCCGCCTCGAGGCGCCGCGCGTAGCTGAGCAGCCGCGTGGCGAGTTCCTGCGACAGGTCCACACCCTTCTCCGGGTGCAGCGGCTCGCCCGACAAGAGACCGGCGTGCACCAGGCTGTGCCGTTCGCAGGACTCGGCGGGATGCTGTTCGACGAACTCGTCGATGCGGTCCCGCAGTCGCGAGGGCGGCGCCATGATGAAACGGCAGGCGTCGTCGCCGCGCGCGAGGCACTGGACCTCCTGCGCCTCGAGCTGCACCCCGAAGCTCTCTTCACACCAACCGGCGGAATAGCCGGCGTTCATCACGCAGACCGGCATCTGCGCGGTCTCGCCGCTTTCACGCCAGGCATTGGCCTCGAAGGAGAACGGGTGGGTGTAGTGCAGCACGAAGTCGTCGTCGGCCGAAGGCTGCGACGCCGGGTCGATGTCGACGAAGGCCCAGCCGCTGTGCGCGAAGTGGACCGGCCCGGCGGACAGCTTCTCCACCGGGTCGCGCAGTTCCATCTGCTCGTGGAAGTTGCGGGCATCGGCCTTGCCGATCGCGTGCGCCAGGTCGTAGAGCAGGCTGGCGGCGAAAGAATCCGCCTCGCGAACACTGTCCGGTCCGTAGATGCGCCGGATGAGCTGAAAGAACTCGATCGACAGGCTGGCGCCGCGCAGCATCACGTAGCGCGAATCGAAAATGTCGATGCGGCCGGTCGACGGATCGCGCTGCATCGCGTCGAAGTAACGCCCGACGGCCTGCTCCGCCCGCTCGAACAGGGGCTCGAGCTCCGGCGGCACGCGCGCCGACTTCAGCGTCATGTGCGGGCGCCCGTTGCGCGGTGTGCGGTCAGGCGGCGTTGTAGCCGAACACGGACTTGACCTCGAGGAAGTCCTCGAAGCCGATCGCGCCCCACTCGCGGCCGTTGCCGGACTGCTTGTAGCCGCCGAACGGCGCCGCCGGATCCAGCGAGGCGCCATTGACGTGCACCATGCCGGCCCGCAGTTGTGAGGCGATGCGCCGCGCGTGATCGAGGTCGCCGGAGGTCACGTAGCCCGACAGGCCGTACGGCGTGTCGTTGGCGATCGCCACCGCCTCTTCCTCGCTGTCGTAGGGAATGATGCACAGCACCGGGCCGAAGATCTCCTCGCG
>CAZOUC010000247.1:4472-4877 GCA_964582825.1 uncultured Enterobacteriaceae bacterium
CATGTCGTTGCGCACGTTGGCGAACACGGTCGGACGCACGAAATACCCCCGTTCGAGACCTTCCGGGCGACCGGTGCCGCCGACCACCAGTTCCGCACCCTCGTCGATGCCGGTCTGGATCAGCGCCTGCACCTTGTCGAACTGGACCCGGCTCGCCAGCGGCCCCATCGTGGTGCCCGCATCGGTCGGATCGCCGACGGTCACCGATGCCGCGGCTTCCCGCGCGGCCTCGATGGCCTCGGCCATGCGCCCGGCCGGCACCAGCATCCGGGTCGGTGCGTTGCAGGACTGGCCGGTGTTGCTGAAGCAGTTGAGCACGTCCCGCTTGACCGCTGCCGCGAAGTCGGCGTCGTCGAGAATCAGGTTGGCGGACTTGCCGCCGAGTTCCTGGGCCACGCGTTTGAC
>CAZOUC010000248.1:0-4873 GCA_964582825.1 uncultured Enterobacteriaceae bacterium
GCCCGGTGCATCGCGAGCAGGCTGGCCTGCAGGATATTGAGCCGATCGATTTCGTCGACGCTGGCCTCGGCCACCGACCAGGCCAGGGCCGTGGCGCAGATTGCCTCGAACAGGCGTTCCCGCCGTGCGGCGCCGAGCGCCTTCGAGTCATTCAGACCGTCCGGTACGGCGGCTGGATCGAGAATGACGGCGGCGGCGACGACCGTGCCCGCCAGTGGGCCGCGGCCGGCCTCGTCGACGCCGGCCACCAGAACGCTGGTCTCAGCGCGGCCGGTCGGCACAGAGAATGGTGGCCGAGCTCGCCAGCTTGCCGTCGACTTCGGCGCGACAGGCGAACTTCCAGATGCCACGCTTCTCCGACAGTACGTCGGCGAACAGGTCGAGCCGGTCACCAGGCACGACCGGCCGCTTGAAGCGGACGTTGTCGGTGCCGACGAGCATGTAGATGGATCCGTCCGCCGGCCGCTTGTCGAGCGTCTTGAAGCCGAGCACCCCGGAAACCTGCGCCAGGGCCTCGATGACGAGCACGCCCGGCATCAGCGGCAAGCCCGGGAAGTGCCCCTCGAAGTAGGGTTCGTTGACCGTGACGTTCTTGTAACCGTGGATCGACCGGCCCGGCTCGAGCGCGACGATGCGATCGACCAGTAGGAAGGGATAGCGATGGGGCAGGAATTCCCGAATCTCGTTCACGTCCATGAGCATCGCTGTATTCCTGTTCCTGTTGAGTCGGCGGCCCGCGGCCTGGCCCCGAACACGGGCAACGATGCTAGCAGATTCCCGGCCGCAGGTGGCTTCCTCGCAGCCGCATGCCTGACGTTCCGGCCCCGCGGGAGGGGCCGGCTCGAGACCGGCCGACGCCTCAGCCGCCCTGATTGAGCTTGTCGGTGACCTTGGCGTTGAGGCTGTAGCCGACGTCCGCGTGCAGCGCCGCCTCGGCACGCAGCAGCAGGCCGATGCCCTCGACCTGAATCAGCTCGTTGACGACCTTCTGGGCGCGCGGCGCCATCTCCTGGAGGATGCGCTGCGCCAGCTGCACTTCCATGTTCTGCAGCTTCTTGCGCACGTGCTCGATGTCCGCCTGCATCGACTGGGCACGGCTCGCCTGCTCCTGCTGCTGCTCGGCGCTCATGACCTCGCGGTTCTTGCGGAAATCCTCCAGCACCTTCTCGTAGTTCTTGACGAGGTCGTCGAGCTCTTCCTTGTTTTCCTTGTACTCGGCCGTATTGCGCATCTGCTCGAACTGCGACTGGGCCTGCTCGGTGTTGATGATCGCGGCCTGCAGGTCGAGAACGGCGACGCGTCCCTGCGCCTGCGCCACTCCGGCGACGAGGGTCAGACCGGCGACGGTCATGATCAGTTGTTTCCAGATGTTCACGTGACACTCCGTTACGTTGCTACATTGGTGACGGTATTCAGAAACCCTGACCGATCGAGAACTGGAAGGTTTCCGTCTGGTCGATTTCCGATTCATTCAGGGGCCGCGCCAGACTGAAGGTCAAGGGCCCGAAGCCGGTGATCCAGGTGACGCCGATGCCGACCGAGTAACGCAGCTCGTTCAGATCGACGTCGAAGCAGTTCACCTGCTGACTGCCGCAGCTGGTATCGAATACGTTGCCATAGTCGAGAAATATCCCGCTGCGCAGAGAACGCTGGTCCTCGACGAAGGGCAGCGGGAACAGCAGCTCGGCACTGCCCTCGACGAGCACGTTGCCGCCGAACGGCGCCAGGCGGCGGGTGAAGAACACCTGGTCCTGCGCCAGGCGGCGCTCGCCGTTCACGACTTCACTGAGATAGCCCGCCTCGGTCGGATCGGGACCGAGAAACTCGCCTTCTTCGGCAAAGGCATTGCGCGTGAAATCCGTGCGGTACCGCAGCGCCGGCGTGGACCGCGGCCCCAGTGTGTTGGCCCGGAAGCCGCGCACCGAGCCGAAACCGCCCGAGAAGAAGTGCTCGAAGAACGGCATGTCACCACCGCCGTAATTGTCGGCGTAGCCGAGCTCGGTGCGCAGGCGCAGCGTGAACGCCCGAGTCAGGGGCACGAACAGCTGGCCGGTGTAGATCAGCTTGTAGTACTCGAGGTCGCCACCGGGCAGCGACAGCTCCAGGGACACACCCTGCGAGAAACCGCGCGTCGCGAGCAGCCCGCGGTTCAGGGCCGACTGCGACCAGTTGGTGGTCCACAGCAGGTTGCTGAACTCGTTGCCGTTCTCGTCGAGGAAGCCGGGCTCGAGGTCGACCAGCAGGTTCTCGAGTTCCTCCGGATCGCCGAGTTCAGCATCGCCGGTGTCGATCAGGTTACCGTCCTCGTCGAATACCGGAGCGGTCCGCGGCTGCAGGATCCATTGGTCGACACCGGGAATCGGACGCGGGCTGGCACGGATCTCCTGCACGGCACCGATGCCGGCGGTGATCTCGGTGTTGTTGTAGCCAAAGCTGAAACCCACGCGCTGGGTCTCGCCGATCGGGTAGCCGAAGCTGACGGTACCGCCCCAGGTGTCCGTCGTGTACGAGGCCACGTTGATCTCATCGAGGTCGGTCGATCGGTAGAAGACGCTGAACCCTCGGCTCACGCCGTCTACCGTGTAGTAGGGATTGACGTAGTTGAAGCTGTACAGGGTCTGGAAGCGGCTCGTGTTGACGCCGAAGCCGACCTGCTTGCCGGTGCCGAACCAGTTGTTCTGCTGAATGTTGGCCGACAGGATCAGACCCGCGTCCTGCGCGTAGCCCAGGCTGCCACCGATGCTGCCCGAGGACTGTTCCTCGACCGTGTACTCGACGTCCACGAGATCGTCGCTGCCGGGCACCGCCGTCGTGTCGACGTCGACCTGCTTGAAGAAACCGAGTCGCTCGAGACGCACCTTGGACAGTTCGATTGCCGCGTTCGAGGCCGGCGCGTTCTCCATCTGGCGCATTTCCCGCCGCAGCACCTCGTCGACGGTCTTGGTGTTGCCGCGGAACTCGATGCGGTTGACGTAGGTGCGCTTGCCCGGGTCGACGAAGAACTTCAGCGCAACGGTCTTCTCCTCGTCGTCGATCTCCGGAACGCCGGACACCTTGGCGAAGGTGTAGCCTTCGTTGCCCAGGCGGTTGGTGATGAATTCCTCGCTGTTGGTGACCAGGGCCTGGCTGTAGGTGAAGCCCTCGCGCACGAAGATGAAGCGGCGCAGTTCGTCCTCAGTGAGGATGATGTCGCCGGACAGCTCGACGTCGCTGACTTTGTACTGGTCGCCTTCGGTGACATTGATCGTGATGTACACGGCCCGCCGGTCGGGCGTGATCGACACCTGGGTAGAGTCGATCAGGAAACGGATGTAGCCGCGGTCCAGGTAGAAGGATTCCAGCGTCTCCAGGTCGCCCTGCAGCTTTTCCCGGGAGTACTTGTCGTCACCGCGGATCCACGACAGCCAGTTGGTCGTGTTGAGCTCGAAGGTGTCGAGCAGGTCATCGTCGCTGTACAGCGTGTTGCCGACGATATTGATGTGGCGGATCTTGGCAACATTGCCCTCGTCGATCAGGATGTTGACGTCGACACGGTTGCGGGCCTGGTCGACGACCTCGGTTTCGATGCTGGCGTCGTAGCGGCCCTGCGCGACGTACTGGCGCTGCAACTCCTGGCGCATCTGCTCGAGCGTCGAGCGCTGGAACACCTGGCCGACCGACAGGCCGGCGCCCTTGAGTCCCTCGAGCAGCGCCTCGGTTTCGATGGCCTTGTTGCCGTCTATGTTGATTTCGCTGATCGAGGGACGCTCGGCGACGACGATCACCAGCACGTTGCCGTCCCGGCCGATCCGCACGTCGTCGAAGTTGCCGGTCCTGAACAGGGCGCGCGCGGTATCGGCGATGACGCCGGCATCGACGACGTCGTTGACGTTCACGGGAATGGCGTTGAATACGGTGCCGGCGGAGATGCGCTGCAGGCCTTCGATGCGGATGTCGAGCACCTGGAACGGCTCCGCCCGCAAACCCGGCGCCAGGAGCAGCAAAAGTGCCGCGATCAGGGAAATCCGTTTCATCGAGCGTGTATTCCAGTCCTTGCTGCGCCGGCGGGGATCAGCCGCCGTCTCGCACGCTGTCTCAGAGTCGAGTCAAATCGTTGTAGAACGCCAGCACCATGACGCCGAGCAAAACCACGAGGCCGATCTGGTAGCCAACCATCTGCACCCGCTCCGAGACCGGGCTGCCCTTGACCAGCTCGACGAGGTAATACATCAGATGGCCGCCATCAAGGACCGGAATGGGCAGCAGGTTCAGCACACCCAGGCTGATACTCAGCAGGGCGAGAAAGCTGACATACGCTTCGAAGCCGGACTTGGCGGAATCGGACGCCACTTTAGCAATGGTGATGGGGCCGCTCAAGTTCTTTGGTGATATTAGCCCCGCAATCATCTTCTGGATCGACTGCAGCGTGAACACGGTGACCGACCAGGTCTGTTCGAGAGCCGGCTGCCAGGCCAGCCACGGGGCCTGGCGATGTACCCGACGGTACTCCTCGGGCCACTCGGGCAACTGCACGGACACGCCGACCCGGCCAAAGGCTTCCCCGCTCCCGTCGACCTGGCGATCCGGCGTGATCCAGGTCGTCTGCAGGCGACCTTCGCGCTCGAAGGCGATCTCCAGTTCCTGACCGGGGTTGTCCCGCACCACGGCGACCCAGTCTTCCCAACTGTCGACTTCGATCCCGTCGACACGTCGCAGCAGGTCGCCGGACTCGAGGCCGGCCCGCTGCGCAGGGCTGTCGGCGAGCACCTCGTCGATCAGCGGCACGACGGGCGGCTGCCAGAAGCGCATCCCCAGGCCGCCGAGCAGGTCCGGCTCCTCCTCGCCCTTGAGCCAGCCGGAGATCGCGGCACGCGACTGGTAGACCTCGACGGAT
>CAZOUC010000249.1:0-4859 GCA_964582825.1 uncultured Enterobacteriaceae bacterium
ATCCGTTCCATCTCTTCCAGGATGTTGCTGCCTTCGTCGAACGCGTCGGTGCCGTCGTCGCGGACGCGGACGAAGAAGGGCGTCGGGTCGACGAGGAAGTCGACGATGCTGCCCGCGAACACGGCGAGATCGTCGCCCGGCCCGCCCTTGAGCACGTCGTCGCCGGTGCCGCCGTGCAGCTCGTCGTCGCCGCCGGCGCCGTCGAGGATATCGACGCCGCCCTGTCCCAGCAGCAGGTTGTCGGCGTCGTTGCCGGTAATGACGTCGTCGCGGCTGGTGCCGTTGACCCACTCCACGTTGGTCAGCGTGTCGGTACCGCCCCAGCCATTGATCGCCTGGCCGGCGCCCAGGTCGGCGTCGATGCCCCGGAACGTCGGAATGTCGTAGTCGGGATAGTTGAAGTAGTCGACCATGTCGATGCCGCCGCCGCCGTCGATCTGGTCGGAGCCGGGCCCCGGCAGAATCCAGTCGCGGCCGCTGCCGAGCACGGCAACGTCGTTGCCGGCGTCGAGCAGCACGGCCGAATCCTCGTCGGTGCCGTACCAGTAGTCGTCGAACTGACTGCCTTCGCCGCCGCTGATATCGGGCCCGAAGGTATCGACGTCGCCGTAGCCGTCGATCGCGGAACGCGCGGCCACGTTGCCGTAAGGCGACGACTGCGGCTCGTTCGACAGGTTCACGGCAACACCCGCCGGGCCGTACCAGTAGGTAAACAGGCCGCGGACGAAGGTGTCGTTGCCGCTGTCGCCGATGAGGACGTCGACGCCCACCAGGGAATCGTATTGCAGGAACTCGTCGAAGCGGAACACGGTGCCGCCGTCGAGCCGGTCGTTGCCCGAGCCGCCGACCAGTTCGTCGTCGCCGTTGCCGCCGCGCAGATCGTCGTCGCCGGGACCGCCGAGAATCAGGTCGTCGCCACCGCGACCGTCGAGGGTGTCGTTACCCCCCAGGCCTTCGATGAGGTCCGGACCGTCGGTACCGACGATGTCGTCCGGACCCGAGGTGCCGACGAGGTTTGCCGCGATGGCGACCAGACAGACACACAGCAGGCCGAGTGTCGCGAGGAGAGTGCGCATAAGACCCCCACACTTCCCGTTGGCGAAGCATTGAGGGCAGACGATACCGCAGTCGGCGGGCCGGCACCATCCCGGCCCTGAGCCATACGAACTACCCGACACAAGATAACGGCCGCGACCTCGACAAACCCGGGCGTCGATTTTCGCGTATACTCCCCCGCCTTTTTTGCCTCGGGGAGAACCGGAGTACAACGATGCCTGCACGACTTCTTGCATTGATCCTGGCCGCACTGCTCGCCGCACCGGCCGCACTCGCGTCCGAACAGGGCGCCGCCGGGGAATCGGCCACGGACGCGGCCCAGGGCGACGACAAGGAATCGGCCGAAGAGGCCGCCGAGGACGACAAGCCGGAAGATTCCTACGCCGATATCGTCGAAGCGAGTGACCGCTACGAAGGCCTGTTCGACCTCTACCGCGACCGCGAGACCGGTGCCGTTCACCTGTCGATCGCGCCCGAGCAGCTCGACCAGCCGTTCCTCTATTTCGTGATGACCGACAACGGCCCGGTACAGGGCGGCCACTTCCGCGGCGCCTACCGGGAGGACGCGGTCGTCACGCTGCGCCGCCACTTCGACCGCATCGAGTTCATCGAGCAGAACACCCGCTACTACTTCGACCCCGACAACGCGATTTCGCGCGCCGCCGACGCCAATATCAGTCCGGCTGTGCTGGCCGTGCAGAAGATTGTCGCCGAGGACGAGGACAGCGGGCGCCTGCTGATCAAGGCCGACGACATTTTCCTGAAAGAGAGCCTGCACCAGGTCAAGGCCGCGCAGAACCCGGACCTGAATCCGAAGGAAGACTTCGTGCTCGGCTCGCTCAGCTCGGACAAGAACAAGATCTACGATCTGCGCAGCTACCCCGACAACACCGAGCTGTTCGTCGAGTACGTCTACGAAAACCCGGCGCCGCTGGTCGCCGCCGACGAGCCGATCACCGACAGTCGCTACGTCAGCGTGCGCGTCCAGCACAGCTTCGTGCGCATGCCCGACAACGACTACCGGCCGCGCTTCGACGACCATCGCGTCGGCTACTTCACCGAGCGCGTCACCGACCTCACCTCCGACAGCCACACGCCGTACCGCGACCTGATCAAGCGCTGGCACCTGGTCAAGAAAAACCCGGACGCCGAGGTCTCCGATCCGGTCGAGCCGATCGTGTTCTGGATCGAGAACACGACGCCGGTGGCGTGGCGCGATCTGATCCGCGACGCGGCCCTGGCATGGAACAGCGCGTTCGAGAAGGCCGGCTTCAGCAACGCCATCGAGGTCCGGGTCCAGCCGGACGACGCCGACTGGGATGCCGGCGACATCCGCTACAACGTGCTGCGCTGGAAATCCTCACCGCAGCCGCCGTTCGGCGGCTACGGGCCGAGCTTCAGCAATCCGCTGACGGGACAGATCATCGGCGCCGACATCATGCTCGAGTACTCGATGATCACCAACACCGCCCGCGCCTTGCGTACCTGGGACAACACGCTCGGCGGCGATGCCGGGCACGGCGCCGGTCTCGAGTGTTCGCTGGGGCACGGGCTCTCGCTGAACGGCCTGTTCGCCGACCAGGCCATGAGGGCGCTGGATGCGGATCCGGCGCTGCGCGAGCAGCTGGTGCACGACACCATGCACTACCTGATCCTGCACGAGATCGGCCACACCCTGGGCCTGAACCACAACATGCGCGCCAGCCAGCTGCTGAGTCCGGACGAGGCCTTCGACGCCGAGGCGATCGCGCGCTCGAGCCTCGCCGGATCGGTGATGGACTACCCGGCGATCAACTTCGCACCGCCCGGCATGGAACAGACGCAGTTCTACTCGGTAAGGCCGGGACCGTACGACGACTGGGCCATCGAGTTCGGCTACTCGCCGGACGTCGACGACCCGCAGCGCCGCGAGGCCCTGCTCGCCCGCTCGACCGAGCCGGCGCTGGCCTTCGGCAACGACGCCGACGACATGCGTTCACCGGGCAAGGCGATCGATCCCCGGGTCAACATCTTCGACATGAGCAGCGACCCGATCACCTACGTCGACCGGCGCCTCGACCTGGTGGCGGCGGTGACCGGCAAGCTGCGGCAGCGGTACGGCACGCCCGGCGAGTCCTACCAGGCGCTGCATGACGGCTACCGGGCGACCGTCAACGAGCAGCGGCGCGCGGCCACCGTGCTGTCGCGTTACATCGGCGGCGTACACGTCAACCGTGCCGTGGTCGGCCAGCCGGGCGCCGAAACCCCGCTGGTGCCGGTGGCGGCCGAGGAGCAGCGCCGCGCCATGCGACTGCTCGCCGACCGCGTATTCGCACCCGGCGCGATCGAGGCCGACCCGGAACTCTACCGGCACCTGCAGCAACAGCGCCGCGGCTTCGATTTCTTTGAGGACAACGAAGACCCGAAACTGCACGACATGGCACTCGCCGTGCAGACGGCCGCGCTCGACCACCTGCTGCACCCGGCGGTGCAGAAGCGCATCACCGATTCACGCCTGTACGGCAACGAGTACCCGCTCGACGAGGTCATGCAGGACCTGACCGAGGCCGTGTTCCGCGCCGACCTGCGCGAGCCGGTCAGCAGCGTGCGGCAGAACCTGCAGACCGAGTACGTGAACCGGCTGATCGGTATGGTCGGTGACGGCGGCGCCGGCTACGACCACGTGGCCCGGGCCGTCGCCTTTGCCAGCCTGGAGAACATCCGCGAAATGCTCGAGGACCACCGCGGCGCGAACGCCGAGACGCGGGCGCATCGCGGCTACCTGCTGCACCTGATCCGGCGCGGGCTCGACGAGCAGGCCTGAACCGGGTACCGGCGCCGGGTGACGGGCGGCTCAGTCGCCGCGCACCCGGACGCCGGGCAGAATCCGGCGCAGGACCTCGTCCTTGCGCACGAAGTGGTGGTACAGCGCGGCGCCGGCGTGGCCGATCACCAGGACCAGCAGCAGGTTGGCGTTGGCCCCGTGCGCGACGTGGAAGACCCGTTCGAGGCCGGCGTCCGCCGGTGCCAGCGCCGACAGGTCGAGCACCCCGAAGGCGACCACCGGGTACTCGGTCAGGAACAGCGCCTGACCGATACCGAACAAGGCCTGCAGGATCACCAGCAGGTACAGGGCACCGTGCATCCAATGCGACAGCCGCTGCTGCCACGGCCCCATACCCGGCACCGGTCCGGGCGGCGGGTGCCCGAAGCGCCAGGCCAGGCGAAACAGCATCAGCAGCAGGATCACGATGCCGATGCCGGCGTGTCCCATGATCGGCTCGGCACGCTGCTCGACCGGCAGGTTTTCCAGGGTGCGGCCGGCGACCAGCATCAGGATCAGCAGCACCGCGACGATCCAGTGCAGCCACTTGGCCGTGGCGCCGAACTGAACGGAATCTGACGTCTTCATAGCCCTTCCTCGAAGCAGGGAGCCTGCGCTTCGGTTTGCGCTTGCTTGGTGCCCGGGACCGGACTCGAACCGGTACGGCCGCAATGGCCAGGGGAGTTTAAGTCCCCAGTGTCTACCAATTTCACCACCCGGGCAGCCCGCTAGGCGAGCGCGTCGAATGCTATCACGCGCGGCCTGGTGCATCGGATAGACTCCTGCCTGACGGATGGTACAGGGGCGAAGCGCGATCGCCATGGCGATACTCACACTCAATGCCGGAAGCTCGTCGATCAAGTACGCCCTGTTCGACGCTCACGCTGGAGAGCGGCTCGCCGAGGGCCGCTTCGAGCGGATCGGCGAGCCGGGTGGCGACTGCGCCGACCACGATGCCGGATTCCGCGAGCTGCTCGAGCGCATCGAGCCTCGGGTCGCC
>CAZOUC010000250.1:0-4840 GCA_964582825.1 uncultured Enterobacteriaceae bacterium
GCATATTGCCAAAGCAGGATTGGGTGCGGTAGAAGGGGCTTAAACGACGGTTACGGCAAATCAAAAAGAGGCATCAGCCCCCACCCTTTCTGCCTGGCAGTAACAGCCAAGGCGACTGGCAAAACAGGGAATAGCAGACGGATGAGAAAGGCCGAGATTGCCACAACTCCCAAATTGCCGATCCAGCGTCGAGTCCTGCCCTGCTCCATGCCGCGTCGTGGCGAAACCAGTTCCCAAACGACAAGAGCGATTGCTACCGCTAGAAATGATATAAACCTGATGGTCGCTTCGCTTTCCATGGGGGCCTTCTCGCAGGCTTTCGGGAAAGCCTCTGCGTAAAATGCACATATGTCACAACGGTTCAGATTAGAGACGGACTCGTTGAGTCTAGGATGAAAAGGGAACTTATTTCAGGGTGATCCTCTTCACTCGCCTTAACTGGAAATCCATCGCCTATCCTGAGATATCAGGGGTTATATGATTTTCCTCCACATGTCGCCGCTTCAGTGCGTATACTCGATTATTTCTAGCTCCTTTCCCAGTTTCTTGGCAACTGCGTCGCGCATGTTGGCGTAATGCGGGCATGGGTAGCCGATCGGATTGCCCCTCGAAACACAGGAGGCAAAGACGATTGCCTGCGCGCCCCTGTCCACCATGATCTTTGCTCGGGAAATGGCTCTCTTTCCAGGACAACCGCCGCAACTGACGAAGCCGACGATTTCGGCAGGCCCCATTTCTTCAAAAGCCAGCTTGCCTTCAGACGCGACTTTGAAGTCTGTTGTTCCAGGACACATGTCCTCAGTCTGTTGACACCTGATGACTCCTACTTTCTTCAACATTCAGCTCCTCATGTTGCGAGTTGCAGTTTCTGTCCGATATGAAGTAACAAGGTTATATCGACACGACGTTCACTGCCAAAATCATAATGCCTTTCCTTTAAGGCGCTTAACGATCGAAGGAATGAAGAAGGAAAAGACGAACAACCCCACCGAAAGGAGGACCCGCCAGCCAAGCAGTCCCTGCCAGTTCCCTGTTGCCCAAATATCTCTGATGGTGCCTACGAAGAAGGTGAATATGAACGTACCTACCAGGATTCCCAGGGCGGTTCCGAGCAGGTAGTCCCGAAAGCGTACCGCCGTGAGGCCCATGCCGAAGTTCATGACATTGAAAGGAAAGTAGATGAGGCGCAGGTACAACGTCGTCGCGAATCCGTTGCGGTGGATGGCTTCGTCGTAACGCTTCAGCCTGGCCCCAATAACTGACGCGGCGAAGTCCCTGCCAAAGTTCCTTCCTATAAGAAATGAAAGACTCGCACCCAACATCGCCCCCATCCATACATAGAAAAAGCCGTACAACGGGCCGAATACGGCGGCACCGATTGCTGTCAACAACGTTCCCGGAACAAAGAGGCATGTCGCTATGGCATACCCCAATACATACACTGCTGGGGCCCACAACCCGGCGTTGTCGAGGCCTTGGTTCAGCTGCTCGGCCGTCAGGTATTCTTTTAAGGGTGTGAAGCGAACGAGCACGATGGCGGCAATGACGAATATCACCAGGAGGAAGGCCTTTTCCCAGGGCGCGTTATTAACGACTTCCATGGTGCATGTCCCCTCAATGCTTGGTGAATCGGCTCAGAATTCCTTTTTTCTCAGGCTCCGGGAGCCCAAGGTGCCGGCAAATGCAGCATTCCAGTTTGAATTCGGCGACATCGGATCCTTCGGCCACAATCTCGTCACCGACCATCACCGCCGGAGCAACCGGCAGGTCCAACTCGAAATACTCGTCTGTCTGGTACTCTTGAATGGGCCTTGAGGTAATCTCCACTTCAATATTGTACTTTTCGCCCAACCTGGGCATCATTTCACTGAGATGCCGTCATGGCTTTCCGTTGGGCTCGTTCAAAAAGAACCTGACCTTGAGCATGTGCTTCTCCTATTGATCGGGTTGTTGCAACGCCTTCATTCGCAGCAGAAATTCCTCAGGTGGGAGGTAATCCACAAGTCGCAATTCCCTTCTTTCCTCACCTGAGGCGTCCAGAAAGACAATGGTGGGCACGCCCTTGACCCCGTATTCTTTCACCAGGCGCTCATGCAGTGGGTTGCCGCCAGTGGTGAGGTCCACCTTAATCATCACGATATCCTGGTTCGACATCTCCACCACATCGGAATCACGCAAGGTCTTCTCGTCAAGTTCGCGGCAAGGAGTGCACCAGGCTGCCGAGAAGTCGATGATCACCGGCTTGTCCGTTGCTTCGGCGCTGGCCAGGAGGTCAGCGGAATACGTCTGCCAGTTGACTCCAGGGCCTTTCATGAGGGCGTTTCCTGCCAGATACACGCCGATGACAATGGCGATGATGCCGACGCTGCCTTTGATAATGCCAAAGGCCTTGAAGCCAGCCGTGGTTTTGTCCACCCACCCCAGATGAATGCCGGCAGCGACAGCTACTGCTGCCATGATGAGGACACCAAGTTGTGCAGGCAGGAGGGGGCGGATAAAGTACGCCGCCATGCCTACGAGCACCCAGGCCATGAGTCGCTTCACCCAGAGCATCCATTCACCCGAACGCGGAAGCTTTTCGATTTTGCCGGAGAACAGGGCAAGAACAAACAACGGCAGGCCAAGACCAATGCTAAGGGTGAAGAAGATCAGAAACCCCAGCCACGGGCTACCCATGCTTGCCACCCAAGTCAGCAGGCCCAGTACAAAAGGCCCCAGACACGGCGCTGCCACAACCCCCAGCGTGAGTCCCATGAAGAATGTGCCGAAGTACCCGGCATAGGACTTTGAAGCCGCACGGGTAAGCGCTGAAGGAAGCTTCAGTTCCCACAGCCCGAAAAGGCTCGTAGCGAAAGCAACCAACAAGGTCGAAATGACGATAAGCACCACCGGCGACTGGAGTATGGCCCCCATCATGCCGCCGGTCAGGGCGGCCACCACGCCAAGCACAGAGTTGGTCAATGCTAGCCCCAACAGATAGAGCACGCCGTGTCCCGCCAGCGAGCCACCGCTTCCGGTTCTGCCTCCAAAGTAGGAAACAGTTATGGGAATGAGCGGATAGACGCACGGCGTCAGATTCAGGGCCATGCCGCCGAGGAAGATGCCGAGCAGGGTCAGCAGCATGGCCCAGCCGTGCAGGGGGCCAGGTGCGGGAGAGCCGGTTGCGTCGGCCTGGGGCGCGGGCGAAGAGGCGATGGGCAGGCCCGCCTCCTGCCAGGCGGGGAAGCCCAGAGGATCGCGATAGACATTGGTGTATCCAAGGGAGACAGCCACACGGGCTGCCGAGTCGCTGCGGACTCAGGTCAGGCCCGCTCAATAGAAAACTACTGGTCGGTCCTCGTCCGGCCCCAGCAACTGCGCGATCTCGTCTTTCTTGCTCCATCTCTCCCATGCCGTTGGCTCCATTGGGAAGAGGACGGCGTCCACGATGTGACCTGCGCGATATTCCCAATCCTGTCGGGTATCAACCAGTAACAAGTCAGTTCTCTTCTCACGCATGGCGGCCAATTCTTCAGTCGAAAGAAGCTCGTAGCCGCCAACCCTGGCCTCGGCGACCACATCCTCCATCGTTGCTGTTTTGGGAGTGACAGCCCGGTTTGTCAGCCAGAGCGCCATGACAGTCAGAAAAACAGCGGCAATGGCTAGAAGAGTTTTTGTCCTGTGGCGCATGACGTCCTCCTGCTTGAGAAGTGTTAAAGTCTGCCCTCACGCGAGAGCTTGGCGATGATAAACACGGCTCCGGACCTGGATAATCCAGTTGCCTCTGCAACGCTCACCGGGTCAGGTTTCTTGTCTATTAGATGGCGGATCACCTCCTCCTCCAGTTCCTCAAGCCAGTTTTCGAAGAGCTTGAGAATTTCGGGATGGGCAACCGCCATCAGTTGTTTTGATTGGGAAACCTTGTCCACGAGACTTTGGCACATTTTAGTTGGATCGACACCTTCGTCCATGCACTCCGCCAGTCAGAGATGGACCATGCCGAGGACCTTGTCGCCGCCGGAGTCTCCTAGCATCTGCTCGATCACCTCCCTCTGCTCCTCTTCAGTCATGAGTGGGAGGAGAGTCTTGAAAACTCTTGCCAGCTCAGCAGCCGCCTCTTTCGGCTCCTTGTCGCCAAGCATGTTCATCAACTCATCCATAGTGTTCCCCATTGTTAAAAAGTCTTTCTTTCAGAGATGAGGTTGGTTGCCAGGGCACCGATTGATCTGATGACCGGCAGGATGTCGGCATGGCTGAGCCCGTAATAAATAAAAGGACCTCGTCTTTCGACATCTACGAGAAGTGCGCGCTTCAATTCTCTTAAATGATGCGAAACAAGCGGCTGAGAGAGCCCCAGTTCCTCCGCAATTTGGGTGACAGACCTTTTTCCCTGGCTGACGTGCAGCAGGATGCGCAGCCTGTTTGCGTCTGACAGCGCCTTTGCCAGAAAAGAAAGGTCTGCAAGACGATTTTCAAAATCAAAATTGTTCTCATCAATCCCCATGAAATCTCCTGGGTGCAAATTGCCCCATAAGCGCATAAACTGACATTTATATAATGACGCCAAGCGTGGTTTGTCAAGACCTGACTGCAAAAATTCGAAAATGGGCTTTTTTTCTAGATGTGTGCTCAGCAATTTCAACTGGTTGCGGTGACCGTTTTTCTGTTTTTGGACTTTTTGCAGTCACCTCTGTCAAGAGACTCAGCTCACTCAGTTTTCGTCAGACTGTGGAATCTCTCGAAACATGAGTGATTTCTAAAACAGCAAGAGTCGAGGAATATGTTGAGGGAGGCTTCGTATCTTCGAAAGCCGTGCGGAATGATTCCGCAGGTCGGTGGAGAGGATGGTGTAGCTAACATA
>CAZOUC010000251.1:0-4818 GCA_964582825.1 uncultured Enterobacteriaceae bacterium
ATCCGACCTCGCCCTGGCAACCGACTTCGGCCCCGCTGATCGACGCGTTTTCCTTGTACAGGATACCGATCGCCGCAGCGGTCAGCAGGAAGCGTACGATGCGGTCGTCGTCGGCACCGCTGCAGAAGCGCACGTAATAGTGCAGCACGGCCGGAACGATACCGGCGGCGCCGTTGGTGGGCGCCGTCACGACGCGACCACCGGCTGCGTTCTCCTCGTTGACGGCCAGCGCGTACAGCGATACCCAGTCGAGCACGGTCAAGGGATCGGACAACGCCGACTCGGGCCTGGCGAGCAGCTGGGCCTTCAGGCGCGGCGCGCGGCGCGGCACCTTCAGGCCGCCCGGCAGCACGCCTTCACGCCGGCAGCCCGCCTCCACGCAGGCCTGCATGACGTGCCAGATGTCGAGCAGGCGGCGCCGCGTTTCGGTTTCGCTGCGCCAGACGGATTCGTTCGTCAGCATCAGGTCGCTGATCGAACAGTCCAGCGCCGCGCAGTGTGCCAGCAGTTCCTCGCCGCTGCGAAACCGGTGTGGCAGCACCGTCGCGTCTTCGATGATCTGCTCTCCCTCTGCGGCATGCTCGTCCAGCACGAAACCGCCGCCCACCGAATAGTAACTCTTGCACAGCAGCAGCTCTCCGGCAGCGTCCCGGGCCGAGTAGGTCATGCCGTTCGGGTGCCGCGGCAGGCTGCGGCGCTTGTGCAGACGCAGGTCCTCGTCCTCACGAAAGGCGATCTCGTGATGCCCGAGCAGTGGCAGGACACCGCTGTCGCGAACCGCGGCGACGCGCTCGTCGATCCGCTCGACGTCGGTGTCCTCCGGGGTGTCGCCCATCAGGCCGAGCAGAACCGCTTTCGGAGAGCCGTGGCCGCGACCGGTCGCCCCGAGGGAGCCGAACAGTTCGGAACGCACGCGCGCCGTGCGTGCCAGCAGACCGGCTTCATCCAGGGCGAGCGCGAAGGACCGGGCGGCCACCATCGGACCGACGGTGTGCGAACTCGAGGGTCCGATACCGACCTTGAACAGATCGAAAACACTGATCGACACGACACAATCCGAGCGGGCTCAGGCAGGCCCGTGAGGATACGTGAGCCAGGGCATCGGCGCCACAGTCAGGCCGGCTTGCCGACCGCCACCGCTGCCTGCCGCCAACGCAGCACCAGCACGTTGCCGATCGCGATCAGCAGCAGCCCGCCCAGCGCGGCCGGAGTCCACAGGTAGGCTTCGAACACCGTCGACACCAGCAGGGCCACCACGGGCACCAGCATGGCGTTGTAGGCGGCGCGCTCCGGACCGATCATGGCCAGCAGGCGCAGGTAGCAGCCGAATGCCACGATCGAACCGAAAACCGCCAGGTACAGCAGCGACCAGAAGTACGCGGGGTCCGGTGAGAACGTGAAGCGGGTACCGCTGGTCACGGCGATCGCGGCCAGGGCCAGGCTGCCGTACAGCATGCCCCAGGCATTGACGCTGATCACCGGCAGGCCGTGGCCACCCCAGCGGAATACGGCGACGTTGCCGATCGAGGCCAGCAGGGTGCCCAGCAGCGCGAGGCCGAAGCCGAGCAGCGCGTTGCCGGCCAGGTCGACTCGCTGCAGTTCCGGCAGGAACAGCAGCACCACGCCGAGCATGCCGAGCACGGCCCCGAGTACGACCGGGCCCTCCGCCGGTCGCCGCATCAGCAGCCAGGCGTTGACGATGTTCATGAACACGATCGACGAGAACACCACCGCGACGACGCCGCTGGTCAGGTACTGCTCGGACAGGTACACCAGCCAGTAGTTGAGACCGAACATGCACAGGCCCTGCACGACCAGCAGGCGATGCACGGCGAGCGGCAGGCGCAGCGGTGCGCCGCGCAGCAGGCACCAGGCGAACAGCAGCAGGGACGCGAGACCGAAGCGGTATACCACCGACACCAGCGGCGCGACGTCGCCCAGCTGGAACTTGATCGCGTACCAGGTCGATCCCCAGATCAGTACGGTGGCCGCAAACAGCAGCAGTGCGGATGGGCTCAACGCGGCCTAGTCCGCATAGTACAGCTCGAGCGCCAGGCCGCTGCGACCCAGCAGGGCACGGATCGGCATCTCGGCCACGTCGTCCCCGGCCTGCGCGGCGCGCAGGGTGGCCAGCTTGTCGGCACCCGTCAGCAGCAGGATGTGACGGCGCGCGCCGAGCAGCCCGGCGAGGCTCAGGGTCATGCGCTCGGTGTACGCGCCGGTCACGGCGCTCGGCATGGCATCGACCGCAGCGAGCACGGGGCCGTCGTCGCGCAGGGCGACGTCCAGCCCGCGAGCATGGGGAAACAGCGACGCCGTGTGGCCGTCCGGCCCCATGCCCAGCAGCAGCAGGTCGAAGGGGCGCGGCAACTCCCGGTAGGCCGCTTCGCGGTCTGCAAGCGCCGCCGCGGGATGGGCTGCGCCGTTGTACATCGAGACGAGACGGGCTGATGCGGCGCGCCCGCGCAGCAGGGTCTCGCGCAGCATCCGCTCATTGCTCGCCTCGTGATCCGCGGGTACCCAGCGCTCGTCGACCAGCGCCAGGTCGACCCGGGTCCAGTCGAGCGGCGCGTCCGCCAGACGCTCGTAGAGCCGGCGCGGCGTTGAGCCGCCCGACAGCAGCAGGCTGGCCCGCTCGCGCGCCGCCAGGGCCTGCCCGACACTATCGACAAAGATCTCCTGCATGGCATCGAGCAGGGCATCCCGGCCTGCGAAGTGCCGCTCGCCGAGCATCAGTCCGCGACGTGAACGACCGGCTCGAGTTCGACCGGCGTGGACAGGGAGGCGGTCACCAGGCACTTGCTCTCCGATCGTTCGAGCAGGCTGCGGGCCTTGTTCGCGTCGCCGCCGGCGGGCAGCCGCAATTCCGCACGCAGGCGGATCGCCGTGAAGCGCAGCTCACGGCCGTCACGGTCGAGAACGCCGTCGGCGCTGCACTCGAGCCACTCCCACTCGAGCCCGGACGCGCGGGCGATGGCCCGGAACGTAAGGCTGAAACAGCTGACGACGGCGGCCACGAACAGGGTCTCCGGAGACCACTGGTCGCCCGGACCGCCGAACTGCGCCGGCGGCGCGGCCGGGATGTCGTCGAGGCCCTCGCTGCGCAGGCTGACGCTGCCCGACGACGCGCTGGCGCCGTCCACGACGTAGTGGTGGGGATACTGTTCCACGGTATGACTCCTCGGTAGCTTGACTCGGCCGCGCATTTCAGCACAGCTCCCCGCTCGCTGGCTACGCGACGATTGCCGCCTGCATGCCGGGCGGCAGCACGGTATCATGAAGGTTTCATCGCAGCCGAAAGAGGCATCCCCGACCATGACCGACGCGCCGTCCCTGCTGCAGCAGCTCCGAGAACTCAGCATCGTCGTCGCCGATACCGGTGACATCGACGCGGTCGCCCGATTGCGGCCGGTGGACGCGACCACCAACCCGTCCCTGCTGCTGGCGGCGTCGCGCCAGGCGCAGTACGCGCACCTTGTCGAGGCCGCCATCGACGCCGGCCAGGACCTCGATGACACCATGGACCGCCTGGCTGTGCAGTTCGGCGCCGAGATCCTGAAACTGGTCCCGGGCCGGGTTTCCACCGAGGTGGACGCGCGCCTGTCGTTCGACACCGACGCGACCGTCAGCAAGGCACGGCGCCTGATCGAGCTGTACGACGGGCACGGCGTCGGTCCGGAGCGGATCCTGATCAAGGTCGCTGCGACCTGGGAGGGCATTGCCGCGGCGCGGATCCTGGAGCGCGAAGGCATCCACTGCAACCTGACCCTGCTGTTCAGCTTCGCCCAGGCGGTGGCCTGCGCCGATGCCGGCGTGACGCTCATCTCGCCCTTCGTCGGCCGCATCTACGACTGGTACTGCAAACAGCGCGGTGTCGAACACATCGACGCCGGAGACGATCCGGGCGTGCACTCGGTGTCGCGCATCTACGAGTACTTCAAACGCCACGGCTACGCGACCCAGGTGATGGGCGCGAGCTTCCGCAATACCGGGCAGGTCCTGGCCCTGGCGGGCTGCGACCTGCTGACGATCTCGCCGCAGCTGCTCGAGGAACTCGACGCGATGCAGGGGGCGCTCGACGCCAGTCTGACCGAGGAGCGCGCGCGCGCCAGCAACCTCGACCGGCTGCATCTCGATGAAGCCGCGTTCCGCTGGCTGCACAACGAGGACGCCATGGCGACCGAGAAGCTCGCCGAGGGCATCCGGCGTTTCGCCGCCGACGCGGTCGGCCTGGAACAGGCGCTCGGCGAGCGCCTGGCTGCCTGAGCCGCGCTCAGTCGCGCAGTTCCGGCAGGTCGCGGAACAGTTCCAGCGCCTGCGGATTCGCCAGCGCGTCCCGGTTGCTCACCTCCTCGCCGTGCACGACCTTGCGCACGGCGAGTTCGACGAGCTTGCCGCTGAGGGTCCGCGGCAGGTCCGCCACCTGCACGATCCTGGCCGGCACGTGCCGCGGTGTCGCATTGCCGCGGATCGTCCGGCGAATCTTCTCGCGCAGCGCATCGTCGAGCAGCAGCCCCTCCCTGAGCTGCACGAACAGCACGACGCGCACGTCGCCCTGCCAGGACTGGCCGATGACGATGCTGTCGAGTACCTCGTCGACGAGTTCCACCTGACGATAGATTTCCGCCGTGCCGATGCGCACGCCGCCGGGATTGAGCACCGCGTCGGAGCGGCCGTGGATGAGCATGCCGCCGTGTTCGGTGAACTCGCCGTAGTCGCCGTGCGCCCACAGGCCGGGAAAGCGGGCGAAGTAGGCCTCGTGGAAGCGGCGCCCGTCCGGGTCGTTCCAGAAGCCGATCGGACAGGACGGAAACGGCC
>CAZOUC010000252.1:0-4803 GCA_964582825.1 uncultured Enterobacteriaceae bacterium
CGTTCATCGGCTGCCTGCGTGGTGACGGTGAGCCCGGATCACGGAATTGTTACGGATGCGCTGCAATGCCGACATTCTAGCCGCCCGCTGCACCAATTCGGCGGCCACGGGCCGGGTCGACAAAACCGCGGGTCTCTCGCCGACAATTCCCGTATCGCTCGCATACGGCGCCCCGGCGCCTTGCCGAGCGGGCACCGTGCGGTTACCCTCATCGTCCTTTCCGCGCCTTCGGTCGACGCCGTTTCCGCCCGGAGGGATTGCATTTGGGCCGGTCGGAGAGATCGGCTCCGAGGTAGGCAAGCCGAGCGATGAACAGCAGCGAGAGCCAGCGCGAACTGCAGCGCATACTCGCCGAGGGCAGTCTGCGCGCGGTGTTCCAGTGCGTCGTGGATCTCCCCGAACGCCGCCTGTTCGGCTATGAGGCGCTGATCCGCGGCCCGTCCGACTCCCCGCTGCACAGCCCGCAGAGCCTGTTCGACGCCGCCCGGGCCCGCGGCGGCGTCGCGGCCCTCGACGATGCCTGCTGCGCGACGGCGATCAAGGAGTTTTCGGCATACCAGGGTGAGGGCAAGCTGTTCGTCAACGTCAGTCCGATGGCGCTGCGGGAGTCCGATTTCCAGCAGACGATCACCCGCGACCTGACCGAGCTGTACGGGGTCGACCCGTCCCGCATCGTCATCGAGCTGTCCGAGCAGTACCCGATGGACGATTACGGGGTGCTGCGAGCCAGTGCCAGCCTGTTTCGGGAGCAGCAGTTCGAGATCGCCATCGACGACTTCGGTTCCGGATACTCCGGGCTGCGTGCCTGGTCGGAGCTGCGGCCCGACTACGTCAAGATCGACCGCCACTTCATCGAGAACCTGAACCGGGACCCGACCAAGCGTGAATTCGTACGGACGATCCTGCGCATGGCCAGGGAACTGAATTGCCGGGTGATCGCCGAGGGCGTCGAAACCCTGGAACAATGCAACGCCCTGCAGGCGCTCGGAGTCGTCTACGCCCAGGGCTACTTCCTCGGGCGTCCGGAACCGGCCCCCGAGCCCGAGGATCTGGTGCTCGCGCGCACGGATGCCGCCGAGAAGCCCCTTGCGCGCCCGGCTCGATCGGGCGAGCGCATCGCCGCGATTACCGAGAGCTACCCGGCGGTGGAGTCGACCACCGCGCTGAACACCGTGCTGGACCTGTTCGCCAAGAATCGCCAGCTGAGCTGCCTGCCGATCGTCGATGCGGGCAAACCCACCGGCCTGGTCGAGCGCCTGGGCGTGCTGGAACTGTTCGTCGGGCAGTACAGTCGCGAACTGTACGGCCGCCGTCCGATCGGCGACTTCATGGACAGCAACGCCATCGTCGTGGCCGACAGCAGCACTTACGAGGACGTGAGCCGCAAGATTACCTCCAACGCCGAAGAGACCTTGTACCAGCACTTCATCGTGACGCGCGGTGGACAGTACCTCGGCGTGGGGCGGACGGGCGCGCTGCTGCAGCGGGTGACCGAACAGAAGCTGCGCCTGGCGCGCTACGCCAATCCCCTGACCCTGCTGCCCGGAAACGTGCCGATCTACGAACGCATCGACGAACTGCTCGCGGCCCGCGCGGAGTTCCATGTCGCGTACTGTGACCTGAACGACTTCAAGCCCTTCAACGATTACTTCGGTTACGGTCGCGGCGACGAGATGCTGTCGCGGGTGGGCCAGTTGATGCGCGACGTCATCGACGAGGAAGACGACTTCGTCGGCCACATCGGCGGCGACGATTTCGTGCTGATCTTTACCAGTCCCGACTGGCACCAGCGCTGCCAGCGCCTGCTCGACCGCCTGGCCGAGACGATCCCGGATTTCTACAGCGAAGAAGCCCGTGCCGCTGGCGGCATCGTCTGCCTGTCCCGTGCGGGAGAGGAGCGCTTCTTTCCGATCACCAGCCTGGCCATCGGCGTGTGCCGCCCCGATCCGCATCACTGCCAGAGTCACCACGACGTGGCCGACCTGGCCAGCGACGCGAAGAAGCGCGCCAAGGAGCTTGGCGGCAACGCGATCTTCGTGTCGCGACGGCGGCGGCCGACTGCGGATTCGGGGTCAGCGGACCAGGACGCGGAACGGATCGCCTGAGCCCGCCCGGCTCAGAGAAAGTACGCGATCACGTAAGCCGACAGCAGGGTCACGATCCACAGCGCCGTCGTGCCGATCGCCCACGAGCGGGCGAACACCGCCTTTTCATCCCGATCCTGCGTGTGCGGCTGGCCCAGCCATCGGACGGCCAGTGCGTGCATGTCCGATCGCAATCGCTGCATCAGCTCCGAACCGATCGCGAACAGCCGCTCGAGCAGGGCCGCGCAGATCCGGAACAGACCGACCAGGGCGCGGCGCCAGAACCAGTCGGTGTCCAGGCTGATCGTGTTGGTGCGTTTCATCAGCGGCAGCAGCAGGAAGAAGGCGAGCCCCGAAAACAGCAGCAGCTGCAGGTAGAACAGCACCTTGCCGGGCTTGTAGGGTTCGTAATCGACCGCGTAGGGCAGCAGCTCATAGATCAGTCCCGGTGCGACGCCGAGCAGGATGCAGATGAAGGCGCAGCCACCCATCGCCAGCGCCATGTTCCAGGGCGCGTCCTTGGGCCGCAGCCCGGAGTCCTTTTGGAAGAACACGAACCACGGGAACTTGATCCCCGCATGCAGGAAGACACCCGCAGAGGCCGCGGCCAGCAGCAGGTACACCGTGCCCATGCCCTCGAGGGCGGCCGCTTCGGAGATCATCGACTTGGTCGTGAACCCCGAGGTCAGCGGGAAGCTGGAGATCGACAGCGCGCCGATGATGCCGCAGATCGTCGTGATCGGCATGGTCCGGTAGAGGCCGCCGAGGTCGGTGCAGCGGCTCTGGCCCGTGCGGTACAGGACCACGCCGGCGCTCATAAACAGCAGGGCCTTGTAGATGATGTGCGCGAACGCATGTGCCGCCGCGCCGTTCATCGCCAGCTGCGTGCCGATGCCGACCCCGCAGACCATGAAGCCGACCTGGTTGACGATCGAGTAGGCGAGGATGCGCCGGGCGTCGTTCTCGAGCAGCGCCCAGACGATGCCGTACATGATCATGTAGATGCCGACCCAGATCAGCACCGGTTCGCCCGGAAACAGCAGCAGCAGCGCGAGTACGGCGGTCTTGGTCGTGAACGCGGACAGGAACACCGAGCCGGTCGGGCTCGACTCCGGGTACGCGTCCGCCAGCCAGGCCGACAGCGGCGGCGCCGCGGCATTGATCAGGATGCCGATCAGGATCATCCAGGTGTTGAAGTCCTGAGCCAGCATCGGCTGGATCTGGATCGAGCCGGTGCTGACGACGACGCCTTCGATGCCGACCTTGAGAATGACGCCGCCCAGCAGGTGCATGATCACGTAGCGGATGCCGGCGCGACGCGACGACGGCGTCAGGCCGCTCCAGACGATCACTGTCGAGAACAGCGCCATCAGCTCCCAGTACAGGAACAGGGTGATCAGGTCGCCGGCAAAGCTGACGCCGATTGCCCCGGCGGCGTAGGCGAAGGCCGCGGACAGCTCGTACCATCGCGCCGTGCGGAAGGCGAACAGGCCGCCGAGAAACGCCATGATGGCGAACACGGTCGCGAACAGGCGGCGCAGCGGGCTGCCCTCGACCGGCTCGATCGCGTAATCGAGGAAGGGAATCGTGCCGTGCACACCGTCCGGCACCTGCCAGATCGCCCACAAGGTGACGAGCGGCACCAGCAGCACGACGGCGCTGCGCAGATGGCCCCGGGTGACGGCGACCAGCAGGGCGCCGAGGATCATCCACAGCGCCGGCGACAGCAGTTCAGTCATGCGGGCGCTCCTCCGACTCACGGCCCGTGTAGTAGTCCTCGGGCCGCTTGAGCAGGTAGCCGAGCCCTTTGGCGACCAGCACCATGATCAGGCAGGACAGGAAACCGAACACCGCGCCGAATGCCGGCCAGCCGTCGACGCCGAAATAGCCCTTGACCGGGATCACGAACTGCAGCAGCACGGTCAGCGCCAGTACGATGCCCGAGCCCCACCAGAGCCTGCGGATCGTCTCCGGTCGCTCCAGCCAGTTGGTGTCCTGCGGCTTGCCGTCGTTCATCTGGTCACCATCAGGGCAGTCCGGCGGCCACCTGCTTCTCCAGCGAAATGGCCACGCCGTTGAACAGGAAGAAACCGATGGTCAGTGCCGCGGTCACGGTCAGCGCGGCGACCGCCGGCCACGGCGCCTCGCCGTGCGCCTTGCCGCCGGGCCGTTCGGCCGAGAACCAGGCCATGAACACGACCGGCAGGAAATAGGCGGCGTTCAGTGCCGTGCTCGCGATCATCGTCATCAGCACCAGGTAGTTGTTGGCCTCGAATGCCCCGGCGAGGATGTACCACTTGGACACGAAGCCGCCCGTGGGCGGCACGCCGATCATCGACAGCGCGCCGATCGTAAAGGCGGTCATCGTCCACGGCATGCGGTGGCCGATGCCACGCAGCTGCTCCAGCTCGGTTTTCTTCGACGCCACGTAGATCGCCCCGGCGGCAAAGAACAGGGTGATCTTGCCGAAGGCGTGCGCGACCATGTGGATCGCGGCCCCGACCTCGGCCAGGGGTTTGAGCGTCGCTGCGGCGATCACCACGTAGGACAGCTGCGCCACGGTGGAGTAGGCCAGCATGCGCTTGAGGTTGGTCTGGCGCAGGGCGACGACGCTGGCCGCGACGATCGTGAACGACGCCGCCCAGGTCAGCCAGGCGCTGCTCGGATTGTCGAACAGGAAGTCGACGCCGAAGATGTAAACGATGATCTTGGTGACCGA
>CAZOUC010000253.1:0-4779 GCA_964582825.1 uncultured Enterobacteriaceae bacterium
CGGCCCTGCGCTGCCGAACGACGCGCTCATTACAGCACGTCCGCCCCCCGGCCGAAACCCGCAGCCCGGACGCGATAACCGGGCCGACGCAGCTCGATCCGGCAGTTCGCCGCTCCGTCCCCGCACCTCGTCGGATCACCCCGACCAAAGCGCGATTTCACGCGTCAATCCTGTTGCCGGAAACGCAAACGCCGGCCCGCACGACACGCGGCGTGCACTCCGACACCGAGGACCGCGTTACCCAAACGAGGATTGCCGAGATGAAACACGCGACCACGACGATCTGTACCGCCCTGCTCAGCGCGGTCTGTGCCACCGGCGCCCTGGCCGGCGCCGCCTCGACCCACACGGATTCAACAGTAACCACCGCACCCGCCTCGATGACGCCGGTACGACTCGACAGCGACCCGCGGCGCGAGATCGTGCGCCAACTCACGGTCAGTTTCGCCGACCTGGACCTGGACCGTGCCGAAGACCGGGCGCGCCTGCAGGAGCGCCTCGAGGAGGCGGCTGACCGCGTCTGCGGTTCCAGCGCCGGCTCCCTGGACGCTTTCCTGACCTGGAAAGCCTGCTACAACGACGCGCTTGACCGCGCCGTGGCGGCGGTCGAGGCCCGCACCGACCGGCAAGGGCAGATTGCCTTCACCGTCCCGGAAGTCGACAGCGGGGTCTGAAGCGGCGCCCGCGCCATGAGCCGCCAGGGAGGGCGGCCGGCACGACTCAGTCGCGGGTGACGTAGCGCAGCAGCTCCACGACCTGGCCCGGCGTCTGCGCCCGTGCCAGCGCCGCGGCGTTCACTTCCTTGAGGGCGTGCGTCAGCGCGTCGTCGTGCAAGGTGATGTAGGGCGTGCCGAGCGCCGCCGCGTAACCGGCATCGAAGGCCGCGTTCCACTGGCGGTAGCGATCGCCGAAGCGGATCACGATCAGGTCCGCGGCCTCGATCAGGGTCTTGGTGCGGATCGCGTTGACGCGGGCGCTCTGGTGATCCTTCCAGAACGGCGCGTCCGGCACGCCGAGCAGGTCTCCGGCGTCATCGCTGGCCTGGTGATCCGTCACCGGAGCCGAAAACGTCACCGGAAGCTGCGCATCACGGCAGGCATCGACGATCTGTCGGCGCCAGTCGCTGTGTATCTCGCCGGAAAGATAAACGTTCCACTGCATGGCGGTCTCCTCTGCGTAAGTGCCGGTCAGCGACCGGCGTTCCTCTGCCCGTCGCAGAAGCGGCGGAAATCGTCGCCCGACATCGGCCGGGCGATGAAAAAGCCCTGGGCCAGGTCGCAGCCTTTATCGCGCAGGTAATCGAGCTGCGCCTGGGTCTCGACACCTTCGGCGACGACGCGCAGGCCGAGCCGCTGGGCCATCAGCAGCATCGTGTCGACGAGGGTCTCTTCGGCAGGCGACTCACCGATGCCCCAGACGAAGCTGCGGTCGATCTTGATGGTCGTCACCGGGAAGCGCACCAGGTAACTCAGCGACGAGTAACCGGTTCCGAAGTCGTCGATGGAAATGCCCAGGCCCTGCTCACTCAGGCGCTGCAAGGCGTCACGCGCCGTCTCGGTCTCGTCGATCAGCAGCCGTTCGGTGATCTCGACGCTGACGCGGGTGCTGCGCCGCCCCGCGACGACGATGTCCAGCCAGCGCTGCAGGGACTGGTCCTTGGCGGAGAACACGCGTGGCGAGACGTTGATGGACAGGCCCACGCCGGCGCACTCCTCGGCGAGAAAGCGCAGCGCCTCGGTGGCGACGAAGCGGTCGATGCGGTTGATCAGGCCCGTCTCCTCGGCGACCTCGACGAACTGTCCGGGCGATACCCAGCTGCCGTCGGCGCGCTGCCAGCGCGCCAGCGCCTCGCAGGCCACGACGGCACCGCTGACGACGTCGACGATCGGCTGGTAGTGAACGACGAACTCACCGTTCTCGAGCGCGGCGCGAATGTCGTTGAACATACGGTGACGGGACTCGGAACGCTCCTGCATTTCCCGCGTGTAGAAGTGCCAGCCGTTGCGGCCGCTGCTCTTGACCTCGTACATCGCCTGGTCCGCATTGACCAGCAGGGTGTCCGCGTCCTCGGCGTCGCCCGGGTACATCGCGATGCCGATGCTGGCGCCGCAGAACACCTCGCTCGCGCCGATGCGGAACGGCTTCGACAGCTCCGCCAGAATGTGCTCGGCGACGCGGTAGGCACCGGACTCGCCGCGTACGTTCTGCAGCATCGCGGCGAACTCATCACCGCTCTGGCGCGCCAGCAGGTCGCTGTCGCGAACGCAGCCTCGCAGGCGATCGGCGACCTGGCGCAGCAGTTCGTCCCCCCCGGCGTGCCCCAGGTTGTCGTTGATCGACTTGAAGTTGTCGAGGTCGATGAACAGGACCGCCAGCTGGTTGTGCTGGCGACGGCAGGTGGCCATGGCATCGCTGAGGCGCTCGCGGAACTCACCGCGATTCGGCAGCTCGGTCAGGGCGTCATACTTGGCGTGGAAGGCGATGATCTGCTCGGCCTCCTTCTGCTCGGTGATGTCCAGCATGGCGCCGACCAGTTCCTCGGTCGCGCCGGCCTTCTCGACCGGGTCGGCCACGATACGCAGCCAGCCCTGCCAGCTGCCGTCGGCGCGGGACGCCGGCACTTCGAGCGCGAACTCCCCGCCGCCGGCGAATGCGGTCTCCAGGTGCTCGTGCAGGGTCCGCACCGCCTCACTGGGCAACAGGCGCTCGAGGTCGTTCAGCGACGCGGCGCTGTCGGGCCTGAGCTGTAACAGGCGACGCGCGTTGTCGGACAGTTCGACGAAGCGACGCTGGCGGTCCAGCCGCCAGCCGCCGACGTCGGCGACCGACTCGACCTCGCGAAGGAACTCGGCGCTGCGCGCCAGCGCGGCGTTGAACGCGTCGCGGCTGCGCAGGTTCCGGTAGCGCCACCACATCATCAGCAGCACGGCGAGCGCGACCAGGGTCGCCAGCACGCGCTGCAGCAGCATCGTACCGGCCGGCAGTCGGTCCATTTCC
Source organism: uncultured Enterobacteriaceae bacterium (assembly GCA_964582825.1). Taxonomy (GTDB): domain Bacteria; phylum Pseudomonadota; class Gammaproteobacteria; order Pseudomonadales; family UBA5518; genus CAZOUC01. Next base: position 2,998 of record CAZOUC010000253.1, read on the forward strand.
CGCGCGGCGGCGGCGAGCTGGAAGCGCGACCCGCCGACTTCGACGTCGCCGATCACCGCGCGCGGCGCGTCGAACAGCGCATCGTCGCCGTAGAAGGCTTCGCCGTCGCCCAGGTCGTCGGCGCGGCGCATCGCGAGGTCGAAGCGCGCCTCGAACTCCGGGATGCCGGCCGCCTGGTACAGGGCGTCGCTGCGTATCGGTGCCGACACGAGGCCCCACGGCCGCGACGTGCCCTCGTCGAGGTAGACCGGCGCCCGGCCGACGAAGGCCCTGCCGCCCTGCACCAGGTCGAGCGGCCCGGCGACCACCAGCCTTCCCGACTCCATGACCCGCCTGACCGCCGGCCACTGCTCGGCGCTGCGGCGGTAGTCGAGTCCGAGCGCGGCCTCGTTGCCGACCCGCGGATGGACGTAGCGGATGACCATGTCAGGCGCCGCCGCCAGGTTGACCAGCATCGCCTCGCGGCGCAGCACGGCCCGGGCGTAGTTCTCGAACTCCGCCTGGCTCATGTCCGGGTTGGCGGCGACGAAGGAAGCGAGACCGTTCAGCAGCGACAGATTGAAACTGAGCTGCGACTGCAGGCTGCCGCTGACGTCTGCGAGGCGCTCGAGCAGGCGCTGTCGGACGGACTCCTGGTGCTGGTCGCGCAGCGCCCCTTCCGCAATGAACTCGAGCACTACCATGGCCGCCGCCGCCGCCAGCATCGACGGGATCGGCAGTCGCTGCCACCACAGCACCCCGGCCAGCAGCGCCAGCAGACCGGCCAGCAGCGATGGCAGCAGTCCGGCGTAGCGCCAGCCGGCCGCCGCGTCGAGATCCACGAACAGGTCTTCGAGGTTGAAGTCCTGCTCGATGCGATCGCTCATGGCCAGGCTCGAGTACATCTGCTGGAAGCGGTGCCGATCGATGTGGCCGAGTTCCACCGCCGGATACTGCACGTACTTGTCGATCAGGTCGGCGAACAGGCGGTTGTAGCTGCGCGGGTCGTCGTAGCGGTACCGGTGGCGCGGCAACTCGGCGCTGATGCGGTCTGCGATCTCGGCCCGGTTGGCGAGCGCGTAGCGCCAGCCTTCCAGGCTGGCCTCGACGAAGCGCCGCACCAGATCCGGCCTGCGGCTCACCGTCGTTGCCAGCGTGTACAGGGTGTCGCCGTAGGACTGCAGACCGAAGCGCTCCGGATCGAGATCGTTGAGGCGCACGCCCAGTTCCTGGGCGCCGTACAGCGCCGAGGGCTCGTAGGTCACGATCACGTCGGCGCGGTCCCCGACCAGGGTTTGCACGGTCACCGGTTCGTCGACGTAGTTCACCTTGTCGCCGTCGAGGCCTCGACGGCGCAGCAGGCTCTCGATGGCCACGCTGGTCAGGTCGCCGCGCACCACGGCGATGCGCCGGCCGATCAGGTCGTTGACCGTATCCAGGCGGGGGGCGCCGGCCGTAGCGGCCAGCGCGAACAGGCCGTTCGGCGAGCGCTGGAATACGGGCGCCAGTATCTTGAAGTCGGCGCCGCGTCCCTGTTCGAGCAGGATGTCCAGGCCACCGATCGCGAAGTCGGCCTCGCCCTCACGCAGCGCGCGGCTCGCCGACAGGAAGCGTCCGTCCTCGGTGAAGCCGGGGCGAATCTCGACGTCGAGGCCCGCGCGTTCGTAAAAGCCCTGCCACTTGGCGGCGTAGTAGCCGGCGTACTGGAATTCGTGCTCCCACTGCAGTTGCAGGACCACCCGGTCGGCTGCCGAGACGAGCGACGGCAGCAACAGCAGCGCGGCCCAGGCAAGCCTGCCGCAG
>CAZOUC010000254.1:0-3805 GCA_964582825.1 uncultured Enterobacteriaceae bacterium
TGGTCTCTCTGGGCTACAACGCCCGATACTATCGCGCCGTGATGGTCGAGGAGTACGCGGTCGAGCGCGGTGTCAGTCACATCAGCGTGGCGATTCTCGTCGAGCGCCCGGGGCAGAAAGCCATCGTGATCGGACGCGGCGGTCAGCGCCTCAAGCGCATCGGGGAGGCTGCCCGCAAGGACATCGAGCGTCTCGTCGACGGCCGCGTGATGCTGCGACTGTGGGTGCGGGTGCGCAGCGGCTGGTCGGACGACCAGCGTGCCCTGAAGAGCCTCGGCTACGAGGAGTAGTCCGGTGGTCGACCGCGTCAGCGGTGAACGGGCTTTCGTGCTGCACCGGCGTCCCTACCGCGAGAGCAGTGCCATCGTCGAACTGCTCAGCGAGCAGCACGGCCGGGTCGCGGTCGTCGTACGCGGGATACAGCGGCGACGGTCACCGCTGGCGGCCCTGTGTCAGCCCATGCAGTGCCTGCGGGTCGACTGGCGTGGCCGCAGCGAGCTCAAGACCCTGGTGCAGGCCGAGCGGATCGGTTTCCACGTCGCGCTCGACGGCGTGCGTCTGTACAGCCTTCTGTACGGCAATGAACTGCTGATGCGCTGCCTGCCGCCGAACGATCCCTGCCCAGGACTGTTCCATGCCTACTACCGGCTGCTGCAGGCGCTCGCCGGCACTGAGGATCCGGAGCCCGGCCTGCGCCGTTTCGAACTCGACCTGCTCGAGGAGCTCGGCTACGCGCTCGAGCTCGACCGCCTCGGGACCACGCAGGCGTCGCTCGATCCCGACGGCCGATACCGCCTGCAGGCGGATTTCGGCGTCGTCGCGGTCGCCGATACCGACCCGGAAGCGGCCTACGCCGGTGCGACGCTGATCGCGATCCAGCGCGGGGACTTCAGTGACCCGCTGACGCGCCGGGCCGCGAAACGCCTGCTCCGGGAAGCGCTGCGACCCCTGGTCGGGGAACGGCCGCTGTTCAGCCGCGAGCTGTTCCGGCGTCGGCTGCAAGCTGACGAAGACGGCAACTGAGCATATGCCGATTTCTTCTTTCGACCCCCAGAACGCTCACGTATCATGCGCGCATGGCCAGAGTCGAGCAGCCGACAGTACCGAACAGCGGAGCGGATGCCGATCTCGCTGCGCGCTTTCCGACCATTGAGTCCTGTGTCGGCGAGACGCCGCTGGTCCGCCTGCAGCGTATGGGCGGCGGCAGCAACCTGATCCTGGCCAAGCTCGAGGGCAACAACCCCGCCGGGTCGGTCAAGGACCGCCCGGCCATGAGCATGATCCGGTGTGCCGAGGAGCGCGGCGAGATTCGGCCCGGGGACGTGCTGATCGAGGCGACCAGCGGAAATACCGGGATCGCGCTGGCAATGGCTGCGGCGATTCGCGGCTACCGACTCAAGCTGATCATGCCCGTGCACATGAGCGAGGAGCGCAAGCAGACGATGCGCGCCTACGGTGCCGAGCTGATCGAGGTGTCCTCGGAGGAGGGCATGGAGGGCGCACGTGACCTCGCCCTGGCGATGCAGTCGCGCGGTGAGGGGCGGGTGCTGGACCAGTTCGCCAACCCCGACAATCCACGGGCCCACTACGAGGGGACCGGCCCGGAAATCTGGCGCCAGACCGAGGGCCGGGTAACGCACTTCGTCAGCTCGATGGGCACCACCGGCACGATCATGGGCGTTTCCCGCTACCTCAAGGAGCGTAACCCGGCGATCCGGATCATTGGCCTGCAGCCGGCAGAAGGCGCGAGCATCCCGGGTATCCGCCGCTGGCCGGAAGCCTACCTGCCGAAGATCTTCGAGCCGCCGCGTGTCGACCGGGTGCTCGACATCGGGCAGCAGGAAGCGGAGCAGACCATGCGCGAGCTCGCTGCTCGCGAAGGCATTCTGGCGGGCGTTTCGTCCGGTGGTTGCATCGCCGGTGCGCTGCGCGTCGCGAGCGAGGTCGAGCACGCGGTGATCGTGGCGATCGTCTGCGATCGTGGTGACCGCTACCTGTCCACCGGTGTATTCGCCGACCGCTACTGACCCGGTCGAGCGCCGATGGTGAGATCCTCGACGCGGCAGCTGCCGGCCACCGCCAGCGACGTCGATGCCCAGCTGCTCGGCTCCCTGCTGAACGCGGATTCGAATCCGGGCGACCTCGAGCGCCTCGAACAGGCGCTGCAGTTGCTGCGCCACAGCCTGCGCGAGGCGGAGTCAGCGCCGCGTGATGCGCAGGCCCTGCTCACCGACAGTTTCCAGGTTGCCGCCATTCTGGCCGACCTGCAGCTCGATCTCGAGTCGCTGCTGGCCGGCATGTTCCACCCGGCCGTGCAGCGCGGCGTACTGTCCCTGCCAACGGTCCGCAATCATTTCGGTGAGGCGGTCGCCAACCTGATCGAAGACGTGCAGCGCATGGATGCGGTCAGCTCCAGCGTGACCCTCAGTGACGGCGGATCCGGCTTCGAGCGGCAGCACCGCCAGCAGGACCTGGTCCGGCGCATGCTGGTGGCGGTGATCAGCGACGTGCGCGTGGCCTTGATCAAGATCGCCGAACGGGCGCAGGCCCTGCGTGCGGTCAAGAAGCGGCCCGAGCGGCAGCGTGCCGTCGCGTCCGAAGTGTTCGACATCTATGCGCCGCTGGCGCACCGGCTCGGCATCGGCCAGCTCAAGTGGGAGCTCGAGGATCTCGCGTTCCGTTACCTGTATCCGGAGGACTACCGGCGTATCGCCGCACTGCTGGACGAACGGCGCCTGACGCGCCAGGAATACATCGACGGCGTCACCGACGTGCTGCAGCGCGCGCTCGGGGAAGCCGGGCTCGACTGCGACGTGCAGGGGCGTGCGAAACACATTTACAGCATCTGGCGGAAAATGACCCGCAAGGGGATCAGTTTCTCCGAGGTATACGATGTTCGCGCGCTGCGCATCCTCGTGGACAGCGTGCGCGACTGCTATACCGCGCTCGGCGTCGTGCATGGCCTGTGGCGCAATATCCCGCAGGAGTTCGACGACTACATTGCGATCCCGAAGGCAAACGGTTACCGGTCGCTGCACACCGCCGTGTACGGTCCCGAGGGCAAGGTGGTCGAGGTGCAGATCAGGACCCGGGAAATGCACCGCGATGCGGAGCTCGGCGTCTGCTCGCACTGGCGCTACAAGGGCACCGATGCGGCCAAGGAGGCGCGCGCTTACGAGGAAAAGGTGGCCTGGTTGCGACAGGTGCTCGACTGGCACGAGACCCTGTCGGGAGGCAGTGCCCGGCGTTACGACTGGGACGCCGGCCAGGACCGCGTATACGTGTTCACGCCTGACGGCCACGTGGTCGACCTGCCCACCGGCGCCACGCCGATCGATTTCGCCTATACCATCCATACCGACATCGGCCACCGCTGCCACGGTGCCAAGGTCGACGGCCGCATCGTTCCGCTCTCTTACAAGCTGCAGACCGGCGAACGCATCGAGATTCTGACCGGTAGACGTTCGGCGCCGAGCCGCGATTGGCTGCGTCACGATCTCGGCTTCGTCTCGACGGCGCGTGCGCGCAGCAAGATTCAGCACTGGTTCCGGCGCCAGGCACGTGAAGACAATCTGCAGGCAGGCCGACAACTGCTCGAGCGCGAGTTCCGGCGGCTCGCTCTGGAAAACGTGGACCTCGACGCCCTGACGCGACGTCTGGGCATGCAGACCATGGACGAGGTGTATGTCGGCCTCGGCGCCGGTGAGCTCGGGACCGAGCGAGTACTGAACGCGCTGCAGGCGCTGCTTGCGCCGCCCCCGCCCGCGCCGAGGCGCAAGCGCGCGCCGCGCAAGCCGGACCAGTT
>CAZOUC010000254.1:3815-4776 GCA_964582825.1 uncultured Enterobacteriaceae bacterium
GTCGGCAATCTGATGACGCACCTCGCCGGTTGCTGTAAACCGGTGCCCGGCGACGCCATCGCCGGCTACGTGACGATCGGCCGTGGCGTATCGGTGCACCGCCAGGATTGCTCCCGCCTGCTGCAGCTGCAGGAGAGAGAGCCGGAACGTGTCGTCGTCGTCGAGTGGGGCGAGGACCCCGGGCAGCTGTACCCGGTCGATATCCTCATCGAGGCCTATGACCGTGCCGGTCTGCTGCGGGATATCACCACGCTGCTCGCCAACGAGCGCATCAACGTGCTGCGTGCCAACACCGAAGTCAATCGGCGCCGTGGCGTCGCGGTGACGCGGGTGACCGCCGAGGTCGTCTCGCTGGAACTGCTCGGTCGCGTACTGAGCAAGATCAATCAGCTGCCCAACGTCATCCAGGTGCGGCGCATCGCCGAGGAACAGAGCCATGAACGAACTTGAGCGTCTCGAACTGTTGATGCATCGCCTGCGTGACCCGCACGGCGGCTGTCCCTGGGACCGTCGCCAGACGATGCAGACCCTCGTGCCGCACACGCTCGAGGAAGTCTACGAACTCGTCGACGCCATTGAGCGCGAGGACGTGGACCACCTTCGTGAGGAGCTCGGTGATTACCTCTTCCAGGCCGCATTCTACGCGCAGCTGGCGGCGGAGAACGGCTGGTTTACGCTCCAGGACGTGGTTCGGGGCCTCGTCGACAAGCTGGTCGAACGTCACCCTCACGTGTTTCCCGACGGGCGCCTGGATGGGCGGCGTGCCGACTCCGGCGCCATGGACGAAGCGACGATCAAGCAGACCTGGGAAGCGCTGAAACAGGACCAGCGGCTGCGGCGCCGCCAGCACGGAGCCCTGGCTGACGTACCCCTCGCTCTGCCGGCTGTGCAGCGGGCGCAGAAGCTCCAGCGTCGTGCTGCCCGGGTCGGATACGACTGGTCGGGCGCGGAAGGCGTGCGC
>CAZOUC010000255.1:0-4771 GCA_964582825.1 uncultured Enterobacteriaceae bacterium
CCAGCCTGCGCGCCGCCTATCCGGACTACGACGGGCTCGAGGGCGGGCTGACCGGCTCGAGCCGGGAGCTCGAACTGCTCAGCCTGGCGCCGCCGCACGAGGCTCCGGGCACGCCGAGCCGGATCGCCTGGCGGCTGCTCGAAACGGCGCAGGGTGGCGAACTGCGCTTCGCCAGCGCCAGCGGCGAAGACTGGCTGGTGCACCGCTGGCGCCGCGGTGACGCCGCCTTCAGTTACCTGGACGCCGACGGGCGCTGGCGCGACCGCTGGCCGCCCGGCGACACCGACGACGAGCGCCTGCCGGCCGCTGTGCGCCTCGACTACCCGGAGATCGGCGGTCCGCGTTCGCTGGTCGTGGCGATCGACACCAGCTGGGCGCCGCCGGCCTGGACCGACCAGGAGTTCCGGAGAAACAGCGCGGCTTCGCCCTGGTCACGGTGATCTGGCTGGTGCTCGGCCTGCTGCTGGTCACCGCTACGGTGGCCTCCTGGATCCAGGATGCCCTCGAATCCGGCGAGTTCGGCCGGCGCCTGCTGGACGCCGAGGCCGACCGCTTCAGCACCCGCCAGGAAATCCTCTTCGCGGCATTGACGAGGCCGATGACCGTCGCCGGCATCCGCACCGGCGGGTCCAGCGAACCGGTGTACGACGCGGACGGCTTCCTGATCGCCTCGCTGGTCCCGGCCGGTGACGAGATCGCGGTCGACGGACGGGTGTACGCCGGTTACGGCGACCAGCGCTTCAGCGTCGAGGACCAGCGCGGCCTGGTGAACCTGTGGACCGCGAGCGACGAGCAGATCGACCGCTTTCTCGCCCAGTTCGGCATCGATGGCGAACGCCGCAGCGCGATGATCGCCAAGTTGCGCGACTACACCGACTACGACGACCTGTACCGCCTGAACGGCGCGGAGGCCCGCGAGTATCGTCAGGCTGGCCGCCCCGAGCCGGCCAACCGCCCGCTGCTCAGCCCGCTGGAACTGCGCCGCGTCATCGGCTGGGGGCATGACGAACTGCCGGTCAGCGACCTCGAACTGCTCAGCCGGACGACGACCATCCCGGCCGGCATCCTCAACATCAACGCGGCGTCGCCGACGGCGCTGTACTCGATTCCCGGCATGACCCCCACGTTGGCCGAGCGCCTCGTCGAGGCGCGCCGCCAGCGCGCCTTCGACTCGACCGAAGACCTGTTCGAGAGAGCCGGCTGGGACGTCGCACCGGACGAAGCGAATTTCATCTTCATGCCCTCGCGGTTCCTCGCCGTCACCCTGTGGGACGCGGGCAAGGCAGCCAGAATTCGCTACTATATAGAGTTGACGCCGAACAACGACGGCGGCAAGCCCTGGAACACCCTCCAGCTGATCCCCTTTCAGGAAGCGGCCGACCCGGATGCCGACAGCCAAGCCGAACGACTGGACACGCTATTTCCGCCGCCGCCGGGTGCTGCAGCATTCTGACGCCGCGCCCGTCGAACTGCGCAGTGGCGCCCGCGGGGTGGAGACGGTGCTGCCGCGGGGCGCCTGGCTGCACCGGCGTTTCGACCTGGCCGGCGTCCCGCCGGCGCACCGGCGACGGCTGCTGGAAACCCGCATCGAACGCTGGTCGCCGTTCCCCGCTGCCCGCCGTCACGTCGTGCTGGCCGACGACCACGCGCAGGTCTGGATTCTCAAGCCGGGGCACGCGCCGGCCGACGCCGAGGTGCTGCCGGAATCGCTGTTCCGCGGTGAGCCGCGCGACGAGGGCGTGGAACTGCTGCGCGTCAGCGACGGCGTCGAGGGCCGGGTGTGGCGCAACGGCCAGCTGCTCGCCTCTCGGCACTGGCGAGGCGAACCGGATCGTGACGAGTGGGCGGCCTTCCTGCGCGGCGTCGGCCGCCTGGGCGACCTCGAGCGGCCGGCGGTGGACGAGGCGCCGCTCCGCGACCAGGCCTGGACGCACAGGCCGCTCGAGGAACTCAAGGACCTCCTGCGCAGCGAAAAACACCTGGCGACCGCGGCGATGACCGTGCTCGGTGCCGTGCTGGTCTGGCAGCTGGTGGCGCTGGCGGTCGTCCGAGCCGAGGTCGATCGCCTGCAGCGCGAATACGATGCCCGCTACGCGGAACTCGGCGACATTCTCGACAGCAGCGCCGAGGCGCGGCGCCTGCTGCGATTCAGCAGGCAGGTCGCGGATGCACAGGACTTGCCGAGTCAGCTGGCGATGATGGCCACCGTCAGCGAACTGCTGCACCCCGGCGCCACCCTCGGCGCCTGGGATTTCAACGGCGACACCGTGACCGTTGCCATCGGCAACGCCGAATGGGAGCTGCCGCGCTACGTGCGCGAATTCGAATCCCGCTTCGACGACGTCACGGCCGACAGCGGGCGCGACGGACAGTCGGTGACGCTGACCCTGAAGACATCGCAGGCGGCCGGCGATGACGCCTGACCGGTGGCGCGAACGCCTCGCTCCGCATGTCGAGGAGCTGCAGCACAACCGGCGCCTTCGCCTCGGCCTGTGGGCGATTCTCGGCATCGTCCTGCTGTACCTGGTCCTGCTGACCGGCGATGCGCTCGAAGCGGCCCGTGCCGAGCGCACCGAAGCCGTCGCGAGACTGGCCGAGGTCGAAGACCTGGCCGCCGAGAGGGACAGCTGGAGTGAGCGGGTGACGCAGGCGCGAGCGCTGCGGTCCGAGCTCGACCGCCGCCTGTGGCGCAGCGACACGCCCGGCCTCGCACAGGCCAGCCTGCAGTCGTGGCTCGAAAACACCGCCCGGAAGGCCGGAATCGACAACCCACGCATCAGCATGCGCGAGGTGCAGGCGGTCGACGGCGCGGATCCGCTGTGGATTGTCGCCGCTACCTTGAGCGCCGGCTTTCAGCCCTCGGCACTCGGGCGCTTCCTTTACGATCTGGAGAGCGCCGTCCCCGAAGTACAGGTCGAGGCGATGACGATTCGCAGCGGACGGCGCCGCGCCCTCGAAATGACCGTGCGCGCCGTGTTTCAGCCCGGCAACGCGGCAGGGAGCTGACGATGCGCAACCCCCTGGCCCTCGTGGTGCTCGCCGTACTGCTGCTCAGCGCGCTGCTGAGCTGGCTGGCCAATTCCGGCGTCGCGGTCGAGCAGGCCGTCGACCGCGCCGAACCCTGGCAGCTCACCGCGCTCGAGCCCCCGCACGAGCTGGAGCCGGCGCTGCGACGGCTGTCGCAGAGCGGTTTTCTCGGTGCCGACGAGGGGGCGTCCATCCAGGCGGAAACCGTGGTCGATGAACCTGGCACTCAGGCCACCACGCCGTGGTCACTCGTGGGTACGGTACGCGATGCGGCGGGACCACGCGCGATCATCAGCCTCGAAGGACGGGTCAGGCAGATCGGCGAGGGAGAGACGATCGGGACCGAGACGCGGATCCTCAGCGTCACAGAAAACTCTATAATCATCGAAGAAAACGAGCAACAGCGCACGGTGCGCCTGTTCGACGCACCCTGAAGCCGCGAGAACATCACCTTGACGAGCCTGCCACGAACCCTCTCAGCGGTCACCTTGGCGCTGGCCCTGCTGGCCGCCGGCTGTACGTCCGGCTCGCTGACCCTGCCCGAGCCGCTGCCGACCACCGGCGCCGGGTACACGGCATCGACACAGGAGGCTCCGGACTCGCGGGACCCGGCTGCCGCCAGCGCCGAGTCGCGCGCGGTCCCGACCCCGGGACTGCCGGGGCCCGTCGAGGGGTTCACCCAGGGCTCGGAGCCGAAGCTGCCGCCGCTGCCGGCCGACCCGGTCACGCTCAGCGTCGAGAACATTCCGCTGCCGGCGTTCATCAACGAGGTGTTCGGCAACGTGCTGGGCCTGGACTTCACCCTCGATCCGAAGCTGGCAACGTCGCGCGACCAGGTCACGCTGCGGATCAGCGACCCGCAGGCGCCCGAGGACCTGTACCGGATCGCGTCCCAGGTGCTGACGCAGTACGGGGTAGCGGTCGAGCCGGGCGACGGCATCCTGCTGTTCACGCTCGGCAACACCAAGACGATCAACCAGCCGCTGCTGGTGAGCGGCCGGGCGCTGCCCGACGTGCCGCCCTCGCAGCGTCCGGTGTTCCAACTGGTCCAGCTGCGCTCGGTATTCGTCAACGACGTGCTCGGCTGGCTCACGAGCATTTACGGGTCCTACGGCCTGAACGCACGCCCCGACCTGAAACGCAACGCGATCATGCTCAGCGGCAAGCAGAGCATCGTGCGCGATGCCATGGAGGCGCTCGAGCTGCTCGACCGCCCATTCATGCGTGGCCGCAACGGGCTGCGTTTCAACCCGTCCTTCGTCAAGGCGGACGAGCTCGCCGAGCAGCTGATCAACGTGCTGCTGGCCGAGGGCTACGGCGCGGGCAAGTCGGTCGGCACGGGCGCCGGCAGCATCATCGTGCTGCCGTTCCCGTCCGCCAACATGGTGCTGCTGTTCTCTCCGGACCCGAAGCTGCTGCAGCACGCCCGCGAGTGGGCCGAGGAACTGGACGCGCCACGGGTCGGATCGGGCCAGACGATCTTCATGTACGAAGTGAAGAACACCCGCGCGACCTCGATCGTCGATACCATCAATCGATTGCTGGGGGCCACAGCGGGCAATGACCCGCAGACCGCTGCTGCCGCAGCGTCGGGCCAGCGCCGGGAAGGACGGCCTGTCGGGACTGCGGGACTGGTCGTCGACGAGGCGCGCAACGCGCTGATCTACCAGGGCGAGGCGGTGCGCTGGGAAGAACTGGGCGACATCATCCGCCTGCTCGACCGGCCCCCGAAACAGGTGCTGAT
>CAZOUC010000256.1:0-4748 GCA_964582825.1 uncultured Enterobacteriaceae bacterium
AGTCGCTGCTCAGTTCGATATCGGCCAGTGCTTCCGACATCGAGTCGAGCAAGTCCTCGAGCACCTGCCGCTCCTCTTCCATGCGGCGCAGGCGTTCCTGGGTGCTGCCGATCTCGCCGGCGAGGCGGGCAATGGTCTGCCGGCGCTGCTGCTGGCTCTGCTCGAGTTCGCCGCGCTGCCGGTCCAGCTGGTCGCGCGTTGCGCGCAGGCGCTGCGCGCTCTGCTGGCGCTGCTCGCGTACCTCGGCGAGGCTGGCAAGGCGGTCGAGGTAGGCCGCGAGCTGGTACCGGCCGGCGCCCGCGAGCAGGTCGTAGTAGGCCAGCAGGCGCCCGGTGCGCTGCGGGTCGCTGTTGTTCAGCAGGAGTTTGAGGCGGTTTTCCCGGTGCAGCAGGTAGGCGGCCTGCAGTTGCCGGTCGAAAGCTGCCTGTCCCTCGCGCACGGCCTCCTGCAGCCGGTCTTCTTCCTGTCGCAATCCGGCAAGGCGAGTTTCCTCCTCGGCGAGGCGTCTCTCGGCGTCGTCGATCTCGCCGTGCAGGGTGGCGATCTGTGTCTCCGCCTGCTGCAGTTCCGTCTGCAGGGAAGAGCGTGCCCGCTGGCGCTGGTCCAGGTCGACCTGCAAGCTGCGGATCGCTTCCCGCAGGCGTGCAAGGTCCGCGGCGCTCGGCTCGTCGGCGGCAACCGCGGTGGCGGCAGACAGGACGGCGGCGAGGAGCAGGGCGAGGCAGGCGACCACGGCAGGCATGCCGGGAATTCTAGCCCCTTGCGGTCTCGGGCGCCGCCCGCGACGGAGAGCCGGCAGCGGCGGAAATATTCCCGGCGGCTGACCGTCGGCCCGCCGGCCGTGTATACTCTCGCGCTCTTTCGGGTCGGTGCTCTGCAGCCGCGACCCGATCCGCGGCGCTTCGAGCTCCCGCCGCCGGCTCTCCGAGGACATTTCGGTCGACGAGGAACATGGACCTGTTTCTGCAATTTCTGGCCGCCAAGTGGTACCTGGTCGGTCCCTGGCTGGTGCTCATCGTGATGCTGATCGTACTCGAACAGCGCCGCGGCGGGTCCAGCGTCAGTCCGGCGCAGCTCACCGACCTCGTCAACCGGGAGCAGGGCGTCGTGCTCGACGTGCGCGACGCCAAGGACTTTCGCGCGGGTCATATCGTCGACAGCATTCACATTCCGCACGCCAAGGTCCCGCAACAGCTCGGTGACCTCGAGAAGTACCGGGAGCGACCGATCGTCGTGGTGTGCAAGATGGGGCAATCCGCCGGCACCGTCTGCCGCGCCCTGAAGCAGGGCGGCTTCCAGCGTGTCTACAAGCTGGGCGGCGGCCTTGCCGAGTGGCAGGGTTCGCAGCTGCCGCTGGTGAAGTCCTGAACCGAAACCGACCCATTCAGCGAGGATAAGCAGACATGGCCGAAGACAACCAGCCCGCGGCGGCGGACGAAACCCCCAGCCAGCAGTTCGCGCTGCAGCGCATCTTCATCAAGGATGTTTCCTTCGAGACGCCCCAGGGGGTCGACGCCTTCCGCCGCCAGTGGCAGCCGAAGATCAACCTGGAATTGAACACGCGTCACCAGAAGCTCGACGACAACAACTACGAGGTCGTGCTCACCGTCGGTGTCACCGCCAAACAGGACGACCAGACCGCGTTCCTGGTCGAGGTGCAGCAGGCCGGGGTGTTCCACGTCAGCGGTTTCGAGGCCAACCAGACGACGCAGATCCTCGGGACCGCCTGTCCGAACGTCCTGTTCCCCTACGCCCGCGAGACGATCGACTCGCTGGTGATTCGCGGCAGCTTCCCGCCGGTGATGCTGGCGCCGGTCAATTTCGATGCCCTGTTCCAGGAAGCGGTCCGCCAGGCCGCCGAGCGTCAGCAGGCGCAGGGCGGCGAGGCGGCGCCAGCGGCCGGCGAGGCGGGCTCGCACTGAGGTCTGCCGGGGTCAGGCGCCACCGGCGAAGCCGAGCTGGCGCCAGGCCTCGTACACCACCACCGCGACGGCATTCGACAGGTTGAGCGACCGCACGCCGGGCCGCATCGGCAGCCGCAGCCGTTGCGAGACCGGCAGGGCCTCCAGCATCGCCTGGGGCAGGCCACGCGTTTCCGGGCCGAACAGCAGTACGTCCCCGGCAGCGTAGTGGCAGTCGTCGTAGCGGCAGCCGCCGCGGGTGCTGAATCCCAGTATCCGGCGATCCGGCAGGGCGTCCTGCAGTGCGGCGAAGTCGGGGTAGCAGGCGACCTCGGCGAATTCGTGGTAATCCAGCCCGGCGCGTCGCAGCCGCGCGTCGTCGAGCTCGAAGCCCAGCGGGCCAACGAGGTGCAGGCGACAGCCCGTGTTGGCGCACAGGCGGATCACGTTGCCCGTGTTGGGCGGGATCTCGGGCTGGTACAGGACGACGTCGAACACCCGCCGGATGGTACTCCACTGCACGCCATCCGTGACCCCTTCCGCCGCCTGACAGGCGCCGGCCCGCCCTTGATTGCGAATACCCGACCTTCTACTAAACTCAATAGCTGCAATAGTTTATCCGCGCTACCTGAGACGTCTTCACAGGAGCGCGGGACGCGGATCGGGCCGCTGTCGCGGGCCGAGGGAACCGAGTGGGCTCGATGGCCTGGTTTGGCGGAAGGAAACAGCGCGGTAACGCACGTCTCGCCCTGCAGTGGCGAGACGGTGGCCTGGCGTATGCCGTACAGCGGGGCGGTGCGCTTACCGCCGTCGGCCTGTGGCCGGCGGCCGAAGGCCTGCCGGGCTCGGCCCGCAGCCTGGTGGACCGCCACGGCCTGCACGGCCTGGCCACGACCCTCGTGCTGGGGGGCGGCAGCTACCAGATCACCCAGGTACCCACGCCGCCGGCGGGCGAGCATGGGCTGCCGAACTACGGCAGCGCCGTCCGCGAACTGCTCGACTACCCGCTCGAACAGGCGGCTGTGGGCGGTTTCGACCTGCCGGGAGACGCCTATCGCGGCCGTCAGAAGCTGAGCTACGTCGTGTCGACTCCGAAGGCGCCGCTCGCGGCGATGGCCCGCGCGCTGGTCGACGCCGACCTGGAGCTGGACCGGGTGGAAGTCCCCGAGCTCGCCGTGAACGCGCTGTTGGCGCGCGAGGCCAGCGATGGCCCCGGCGTCGCCCTGGTGTTCGTCGACGGCGAACAGAGCTGGGTCAGCCTGCATCAGGGCGGCAACCTGTACCTGCTGCGCAGTGTCGACCTGACGCACGAGGGGCTCGCGCGTCAGGGCGCATTCGACCACCGCAACATGCGCGATTCGCTGGCCCTCGAACTGCAGCGGTCGATGGATTTCTACGACAGCCAGCTCGGCAAGGGCGTCGTGCGGCGTGTCTGGCTGGCGCCCGGCCCGATCTGGCAGGGTGAGGTCGTCGGCCACCTCGACTCGAGTCTGGGTCTGCCGATCGAGCGCCTGTCCACGGCGCGCCATGCCGATTCCCTTGCCGGACAGGAGGGCGCCTGCTTCGTCGTCGAGGCCGCCCTGCTCGCGGCCTTGCAGCGCGACGCCGCACCGGAGCAGGCCGCATGAGCCAGTACATCAACCTGTACCCGCAGCTCGGCCTGGGGCAGCGCGACTGGCTCGATGGCACCAAGCTCCTGCAATGGGTCGGTATCGCCCTGCTGCTGGTGCTGGCCCTGGGCGCCGTCGATTTCTACCGCTACACGATCAGCCACCGCCAGGCCGAGCAGGCCGCCGCCCAGCTCGCCTCGATCCGCGCCGAGTTCGATCGCCTGCAGGCGACGCGGCAACAGCTCGGCAGCGGAGCCAGCCTGCAGCAGGCCGTGCAGGCGCTCGAGCGTGAGGGCGAGCGCAAGCAGGCACTGCTGGATCGCCTGGGCAGCGCCGACGGCGTGCCCGGCGGCGGGGTCGCCCGCTACCTGGTGGGCCTGGGCCAGCGGCCCCCCAGGGACCTGTGGTTCACGCAGATCGACGTGCTCGACAGCGGCGCGTCGATCGTCCTCGGCGGCCGTGCCGTGACGCCGGATGCGGTGCCGCGCTACCTGCAGCGCCTGCGGGACGACCCGGCGTTCAGTGGCCAGCGCTTCAGCCTGCTGCAGATCGCCGCCGCCGAGGCGCAGGACGAGCTCGACTTCCTGATCCGTAGCCGCCGGGAGCCGATGTGATGCGCGCGAAACGCCTGCTGCGCCTGTTCGAGGCCCGTGCCTACCGGGAGCGGATCCTGATCCTGGTTACCGCCGTAGTCCTGGTATTCGCGCTCGGCATGCTGCTGCTCGAACCGCTGACACGCGCCGCCGGCGAGGAGCGCGCCCGCGCGCTGCGCCTGCAGAGCGAGATCGGCGATTTCGAGGCGCGTATTCTGGCGGTCCAGCAGGAGCTCAGTTCCGGGCCGGTGATGCGCCTGCGTCGGCAGCAGGAACGCCTTCGCGGCGAACTCGGCGAGCTGGACCTGCGGCTGAACGAGGCGGCGAGCCGCCTGATCGACCCCGAGCAGATGGTCGAGGTCCTCGAGGAGCTGCTGGCCTCGCGCGGCCGCCTGCAATTGCTCTCACTGGAAAACGAACCGGTCGTGGCCCTGCTTTCCGAGGAGTCCACGCCTGCCGAGGCGCGCTTGTACCGGCATGGCTTCGTGCTGCGCATCCGCGGCGATTACCTGTCTGTCGTCGACTACGTCCGCAGCCTCGAAGCGCAGCCCTGGCCGTTCTTCTGGGACGCGCTGCGCTACCAGGTCGACGAGCACCCGCAGGCGGTCGTGGAACTGCGCGTGCATACCCTCAGCAACAGCGCG
>CAZOUC010000257.1:0-4748 GCA_964582825.1 uncultured Enterobacteriaceae bacterium
GGCGCCTTGCTGAGGGTCGCCTCGAAGGGCGCGGCGCGCGGCGCCGGGGCTTCGAGTTGCAGCGGCAGCCCGGCCGCGCGCCAGGCGTGGATGCCGCCGTCGAGGTAGGACCAGTGGTGGTGGCCGAGCACCTCCAGGGTCCACAGCAGCCGTCCGGCCCAGCCGCCTCCTTCGTCGTCGTACGCCACCACGTGCCGGTCCACGCCCAGGCCCAGGGCGCTGAACAGCTGTACCAGTCGCCCCGGATCGGCCATGCGGCCCGGCGCCGGCGGTCGGCCGTCGAGCACGGCAGCAGCAACGCGCCCGGCACGTGGCCGCTGCGATAGGTCGGCTCGCTACCGAGGTCGAGAATCAGCAGGCGCTCGTCTTCGAGGCACGAGGCCAGTTGCTCGACCGCCAGCAGGCGGGGAATCGGCGTGTTGGTCATCGCGGCTCCGTTGCGCTTGATCCTGTGCGGAATTGTACGCGTTCAGCCGTCGCTGTCGTTGTCCAGCAGGATCCGGCAGTAGCTGGCGTGCCGCGCCGGGTGGATCTCGGAGGCGGCCAGTGCCTCGAGTACCGCACAGCCGGGTTCGTCGACGTGCCGGCAGTCGCGGAAGCGACAGCGACCCAGGTAGGGCCGCAGTTCTCGGAAGCCCTGCGCGATGACCGCGCCGTCCAGGTGCACCAGGGCGAATTCGCGGATACCCGGCGAGTCGATCAGGCTGCCGCCGTCGCGCAGGTGGTAGACGCGCGCCGCGGTCGTCGTGTGCCTGCCCTTGCCGCGCTGATGCGCCGACAGATCCCCGATACGGATGTCCTCGTCGGGCAGCAGCGCCTGGATCAGCGAGGACTTGCCGACCCCCGACTGGCCGACCAGCACCGTCACGTGGCCGACCAGGGCCGCGCGCAGCGCGTCGAGCCCGTCCCGGCTGCGCGTCGAGGCCTGGAGAACGGGGTAGTCGAGCTGCCGGTAGGTGTCCAGCAAAGCGGTCAATGGCGGTGGCGGCGACTCGCCGAACAGGTCGGACTTGTTCAGCAACAGCCGCACCGGGATGCCTGTCGACTCGGCCGCCACCAGGTAGCGGTCGATCAGGTTGGCGTGCGGCTCCGGCTCCGGCGCGATCACCAGCAGCAGCTGGTCGACGTTGGCGGCTACGGTGCGCAGGCGGCCCTGGCGGTCCGGTCTGTGCAGCTCGCTGCGCCGGGGACGGCGCGCGGTGACCACGCCGAACGGTTCCCCCGCGCGAAACAGGACTTCATCGCCGGCGACGAGGGCATCGACGTTGGCGCGCAGGTGGCAGCTGCAGCGCGGGCGGTCCGGGTGCTGCGCTTCCACCTCGGCCTGGCCGCCGAAGTTGCTGATCACCAGGCCGGGCTGCTCCGGCCCGAGTCCGGCCTGGCCGTCGCTCGAATCGCCGCTGCCGGGCACATCGAGGCGCTGCTGCTGCTGGCGGCGGATGCGCCGCTGCTGCTGCTCGGTCAGCCGGCGCTTGCTCACGGCAACTGGCGGGTGGCGCGATTCAGCATGGCATGCCGGCCGGGCTACAATGGGGGCCGTTAAGGATGGACGGAATTTTATCATGGCGATCGACAACGCCCTGATCTGGATCGACCTGGAGATGACCGGGCTCGATCCGCTCAACGACCGCATCATCGAGATCGCCACGATCGTCACCGATGCCCAGCTCGAGACGATCGCCGAGGGTCCGGTGATCGCGATCCACCAGCCGGATTCGGTGCTCGACGCGATGGACGAGTGGAACCGCACCCACCACGGCCAGTCGGGACTGGTCGATCGGGTTCGCGCCAGCAGCAGCGACGCCGCGGCGGCGGAGCGCGCCACGCTCGACTTTCTCGCGCCGCTGGTCGCGCCGGGCCAGTCGCCGATGTGCGGCAACAGCATCTGCCAGGATCGCCGCTTTCTGGCGCGTGAAATGCCCGAGCTCGAGGCCTTCTTCCACTACCGCAACCTCGACGTCAGCACCCTGAAGGAACTCGCCCGCCGCTGGCACCCGGAGGTGCTGCAGGGCGTGAACAAGAAAGCCGCCCACCTGGCACTCGACGACATCCGCGATTCGATCGACGAACTGCGTCACTACCGCGCGCATTTCCTGCGCCTGCCCTGATTCAGGCGCCTTCCGGCGCCTTGCCCCGCTGTTCTTCCAGGGCCCATTGGACGTGTTCGCGCACGATTTCCGACGGGTGCGCGAGGCGCGACTCGAGCGCCGCGACGACCCCGGAATCGTAGGGCGCGTTGCCGAGGCCGACGGCGAGATTGCGCAGCCAGCCGACGTAGCCGGTACGGCGCAGCGCCGAACCGGCCGTTCGTTCGAGAAACTGCTCTTCGCTCCACATGAACAGGTCGACCAGGCGCGCCGAGTCGAGGCCGTGGCGCGGCGCGAAGTCCCCCTCGCTGCTGAGTCGCGCGTAGCGGTTCCAGGGGCAGACCAGCTGGCAATCGTCGCAGCCGAATACCCGGTTGCCCATCAGCGGGCGCAGCGCCTGCGGGATCGATCCGCGCAACTCGATGGTGAGGTAGGAAATACAGCGACGCGCGTCGAGCTCCTGCGGGCCGACGAACGCCTGCGTCGGACAGATGTCGAGGCAGGCGCGACAGCTGCCGCAATGCTGGCTGGTGGTGGGCGGGTCGACAGGCAGTGGCAGGTCGGTGTAGATCTCGCCGAGCATGAACCAGGACCCGGCCTGCCGGTTCAGCAGCATCGTATTCTTGCCGATCCAGCCCAGGCCCGCCTTTTCCGCGAGGCCGCGTTCGAGCACCGGCGCGCTGTCGACCAGGGCGCGGTAGCGCGAGCCGGGCACGGCGCTTTCGAGCCGCGTCGCGAGCCGGCGCAGGCGTCCGCGCAGCACCTTGTGGTAATCGCGCCCGAGCGCGTAGCGGGCGATGTACGCCCTGTCGGGCGCGTCCAGCACCTCGAGCGGCGCCGCGCCATCGGGCAGGCAGTCCATACGTGCGCTGATCACGCGAACGGTGCCGGGAAACAGGCGCGCCGGTTCGGCGCGCAGGTCCAGATGACGGCGCAACCATTCCATCTCACCGAGCAGCCCGCGTTCCAGCCAGCCGGCCAGGCGCTCGGCGTGGACGCTCACGTCGGTGTCGGTGACGCCCACCTGCTGGAAACCCAGCTCGGCGGCCCAGTCGTCCAGCGTCCGGCGCAGCGCCCTGGCAGAGCTGTCCGTGACGGGGTCCGGGTCGTGCATCGATAGCCTGCCGGCAGCAGCGCGAGGGTCGGTTTAGAATAACAGGGCCTTGAAACGACGGGCGCCGGCGCGACCGCGTCATGCCGGCGTGATCACCGCAATGCAGCTGTATACCGCCGAGCAGACCCGAACCCTCGACCGCTGCGCCATCGAGGAGCACGGCATTGCCGGTATCGTGCTGATGAAGCGCGCCGGACGCGCCGCCTACGACGCGCTGCTGCGGCGCTGGCCGCATACCCGGGCCGTGGTCGTGCTCTGTGGTTCGGGCAACAACGCCGGCGACGGCTTCGTCGTCGCCGCGCTGGCCCGGCAGGGCGGCCTGTCCGTCCAGCTGCAGCTACTCGGCGACCTCGACCGGCTGCGGGGCGACGCGCGCCGCGCCTGCGACTACGCCCTGGCACAGGGCCTGACTCCTGCGCCTTTCGATCCCTCTGCCTGGCCGGCGGACGCCGTGCTCGTCGACGCCTTGCTTGGTACCGGTTTGCAGGGTGAGGTCAGGCCGCGCTATGCCGAGGCGATCGCGGCCGTCAACGCCCGGGAGCAGCCGACGCTCGCCCTGGACCTGCCGTCCGGGCTGTGTGCCGATACCGGCAGGGTGCTCGGCAGCGCAGTGCGTGCCGACCTCACCGTGACCTTCATCGCCGCCAAGCGCGGCCTGTACACGGCCGCCGGTCCGGCGCACAGCGGTGCGGTAGAGCTCGCCGGCCTGGCGGTGCCCGCTGCGGTGTTCGACCGGGTCGACGCATCCGCCGAGCTGATGGTTCAGGCGCCGCACCCCTTGCCGCGCCGGCAGCGCGATCAGCACAAGGGGCACTTCGGACACGTTCTGGTCATCGGTGGCGACGACGGCATGGGCGGCGCCGCCCTGATGGCCGCTGAGGCAGCGGCGCGTTGTGGCAGTGGCCTGGTGTCCGTGGCAACCCGCGCCGGGCATCTGGCGGGATTCCTGGCCCGCCGCCCCGAACTGATGGCCCGGGCGGTGGATTCACCCGCGGAGCTGGCGCCGCTGCTCGAGCGCGCGGGCGTCGTCGTCGTCGGCCCCGGCCTGGGTCAGGCGCCCTGGGGAGAAGCCCTGCTGCGGGCGGTGCTCGATGCCCGGCGCGCGCTGGTCGTCGATGCCGACGCGCTGAATCTGCTGGCCGCCAGACCGGACTGGTGCGACCGCCTCGACGAGCGTGCCGTGCTGACGCCACACCCGGGCGAAATGGCCCGCCTGCTCGGTACCGACACCGCCACCGTCCAGGCGAATCGTTTCGCTGCTGCCGCCACGCTTCAGCAGCGCTTTGGCGGCGCGGTGATCCTCAAGGGGGCGGGCACCGTCGTCGCCAGCGCCGGACCCGGCGAGCCGCGTCTTGCCATCTGTCCGCACGGCAATCCCGGCATGGCCTCGGGCGGCATGGGCGACGTGCTCAGTGGCGTGCTCGCCGCGCTGCTGGCGCAGGGGCTCGACCCGGCAGCGGCGGCCGGTCAGGGGGTGTGGCTGCACGCGCGCGCCGCAGACCTCGCCGCAGGCGACGGCGAGCGTGGGCTGCTGGCCACCGACCTGC
>CAZOUC010000258.1:0-4727 GCA_964582825.1 uncultured Enterobacteriaceae bacterium
GTCCGCCACGAGCAGGCTGAGCGCGCGCTGCGGGTGGTCGAGCGCGAACTGCATCGCGACCTTGCCGACCATGCTGTGGCCGAGCAGGTGGCAGCGGTCGATGCCCTCTCGATCCAGCAGCTGGCGCAGGTCATCGGCCATCAGGCGATAGTCCATGCGCGGATCGTGCGGACTGCGGCCGTGGTTGCGCTGGTCGGGCAGCAGGCAGCGGAAGCGCCCGCTCAGCGCGCGGGCGGCCGCCCCGAGGTTGCCTCCCTGGCCGAACAGGCCGTGCAGCAGCACCAGCGCGTCGCCCGACTCCCCCAGGTACTGACAGTGCAAGTTCATGCTTTGTTAGAATCCCCGACTTTTCGCCACCCGGACACCGCCGTGCGCATACCGATCCTTGCCCTGCTCAGCCTGACCCTGCTGGCCTGCGCCGGCGGCAGCCGCTACAACCCGACGACCGTGGAGGCCCAGTACGACGAGCGCGTGCTCGACCGAGGTGCCTATTCGACCCTGGTCATCGCGTCGATCAATCTCGGCAAGCCGAGCCGCAACTACCTCGAGGAGCACGAGGCCCGCATCGACGAGCGCGTGCGCGCTTACCTCGAGCAGCACGGCTACCGCTTCGTCGACAGCCGCCTGTTCGCCGACGCCTTCGCCGAAGGGGTCCGCAAGTACGGCGAACCCTACGACCGCGACACCGACCGCGTCAACGAGCGCTCGCTGGCGGCTGCCCTCAAGGAGGCCACCGATTCGCTGCGCGCCGGCGGCGAGGTGGACGCCATCCTGTTCACCGACCTGGTCGAGACGCAGCAGTACTTCTCGGCCGGAATCACCCGCCTGGCGCGCTTCCACGGCGTGGTGCGCAAGCCGAGTTCGCAGGGCAACACGCAGGGCGTACCGGTCGACTTCAACTGGGCGCAGCCGGTCGACGCCGTGTCCCTGGTCGTGAACCTGTACGACCTCGACCTGCAGCGCCTGTTCTACGGGGTCGGCGGCCTGGAGTTGACCGAAGCGCTCGACAGCCGGGGCGGCGCGGTGCGCTTTGCCCGGCGCCGCAACGTACTCGACAACGAACGCGAGATCGACGAGGGCATCGAGCTGGCCTTCCACCCCCTGATCCGAATGGCCGACTGGCCCGGCGAGGCGCGCTGAGCCGGCCTCAGTCGCCGAGCAGGTCGAGCAGCCAGTCCTCGTCGCGTACCTCGATGCCGAGCTTCTCGGCCCGCGCCAGCTTGCTGCCGGCGCCGGGTCCGGCGATCACCAGGTCGGTCTTTTTCGAAACGCTGTCGGTCACCCTGGCGCCGAGCTCGCGCAGCCGGGCGCGTGCCTGGTCACGGCTCAACGCCTCCAGTGAACCCGTGAGGACCACGGTCTTGCCGCTGACCGGGCTGTCGACCTGTTCCGGCTCGGGCATCGGCGGCCAATGCACCCCGGCGTCCAGCAGCGCCTGCACCAGTTCGCGGTTCTGTGCCTGGTCGAAGAAATCGCGCACGTAGCTGGCCACCACCGGGCCGACGTCCGGCACCTCCTGCAGTGCCGCCTCGTCGGCGTCCAGCAGCGCGTCCAGGGTCCGGAAGTGGCTCGCCAGCGCCAGCGCCGTCGCCTCGCCGACTTCGCGGATGCCCAGGGCGTAGAGAAAGCGCGGCAGGGTCGTCTCCCGCGCGGTATCGATCGCGGCAAGGAGCTTGTCGGCCGATTTCTCCCCCATGCGCTCCAGCCCTGCGACCGCGTCGCGGTCGAGGCCGAACAGGTCCGCGACATGGCGGACCAGGCCGCTCTCCAGCAGTTGCTCGACCAGGCGATCGCCCAGTCCCTCGACGTCCAGGGCCCGACGCGAAGCAAAGTGCTTGATGGTCTCCTTCTGCTGTGCGGCACAGACCAGGCCGCCCGAACAGCGCGCGACGACCTCGCCCTCGGGCCGCAGCACGTGCGAACCGCATACCGGGCAGTGCTCCGGCAGGGTCACCGCCCCGGCGTCTTGCGGGCGCCGCTCGGGCAGCACCTGCACGACCTGCGGAATCACGTCGCCGGCGCGGCGGACGACGACCGCATCGCCGACGTGCAGGTCCAGACGCTGCACCTCGTCCATGTTGTGCAGGGTGGCGTTGCTGACGGTGACCCCGCCGACGAAGACCGGCTCGAGGCGCGCCACCGGGGTCACGGCGCCGGTACGACCGACCTGGAACTCGACACCGGTGACGCGGGTGACCTCCTCCTGGGCCGGAAACTTGTAGGCGATGGCCCAGCGCGGCGCCCGCGACACGAAGCCGAGGCGACGCTGCAGGTCGAGGCGATCGACCTTCAACACGACACCGTCGATATCGTAGGCGAGCCCGTCACGCCGCGACGCCATCCGCGCGTAGTAGTCGAGCGCGCCGTCGACGCCGCTGACCCGCTCGGCATGCTCGCTGCTGCGTATACCCCAGTCGGCCAGCCTGGCGAGCGTGTCGCTGTGGGTCCGGGCCGGATTGACGCCCTCCAGCTCACCGAGGCCATAGCAGCAGAATTCCAGCGGGCGCCGCGCCGTGACGCGCGGGTCGAGCTGGCGCAGGCTGCCGGCGGCCGCATTGCGTGGATTGACGAAGGTCCGCTCGCCCCGCTCGACCGCATCGGCGTTCATCGCGGCAAACCCGTCCCGCGTCATGTAGACCTCGCCGCGCACCTCGAAACGGCGCGGCCAGTCGTCGCCGCGCAGGCGCAGCGGCACCGACCGGATGGTGCGCGCGTTGGCGGTGATGTCCTCGCCGCGGCGGCCGTCACCGCGGGTGGCCGCGAGCACGAGCTCGCCGTCCTCGTAGCGCAGGTTGACCGCCAGGCCATCCAGCTTCGGTTCGCAGGCATAGTCCAGCGGGTCGGATTCGCCGAGGCGTTCGCGAATGCGTCGATCGAAATCGATCAGCGCCTGCTCCTCGAACGCGTTGTCGAGGGACAGCATGGGCAGTCCGTGCTCGACTTCGGCGAAGGCCGCAGAGGGCTCGGCGCCGACCCGCTGAGTCGGTGAATCGGCCCGCACCAGGTCGGGATTCTCGGCCTCGAGCTGCTGCAGCTCACGCAGCAGCCGGTCGTACTCGGCGTCCGGAATCTTCGGATCGTCGAGCACGTAGTAGCGGTAGTTGTGCTCGCGCAGCTGCTCGCGCAGCGCCTCGATCCGGGACCGCGCGGACTTCGCGGCCATTCAGGCGCTGGTCTCGAGAGCCTGCAGGCGCTGCCGGGTGCGCTCGACCGCCGCCTCGGCCAGGTCGCGGCGCTGCGCGTCGAGCACCTGGCCCCCCAGGTTCTTGACGATGCAGCGGGCGGTTTCGACCATGCAGTCGTAGGCCGCCAGCGGGTCACGCGGGCCCGGCAACTGCAGAAACAGGCTGATGCCGGGCGTACTGAAGCGGTCGATCCCGTCAAGATCGAATGTGCCCGGTTCCACGGCGTTGGCGACGCTGAACTGGATCGCGCCCTGGCCGTGCCCGTCCTCGTGGCGGTGGAAGATGTTCATCGTGCCGTAGCGGACGTCGCAGGCGAGCAGGATCTGCAGCAGGTCCGGTCCTTCGAATCGACGCTCCGGGCCGGCGCTGACGTAAATCACGATGACCTCGTCGGGCGCCTCCGCAACCGGCTCCGCCGGTGCGGGCTCCGCGCCGGCATCCGCCGGCGCATCGGCCGGTGCCGGGTCCGACCCGGCGGCGGGCGGGTCCAGCTCACCGATGCGCGGTTCGACCCGTTCCCGCTGGCGCCCCGCCGCGCTGCGGGCCGCGGCAGGCGCCGCCGCGGCGGGCGGCGGATCGCTGCGCCGGACCACGCGGGCGCCACCGTTGGGCAGCTCCGAGCTGTAGGTCTCGACGCCCGAGTCGTCGAAACCGCCGCCGGCGCCGAAGGTGCTCCTGGCCAGGCGGATCGTGTTACGGCGCTGGTTGCGGTAGCGGCGGATCGCGTCGAGCAGCACGACCACGATCAGCAGCACGCCGAGCAGAATCAGCCATTCACGGACGCTGAGTTCCATCTCCTGTCACCTGAAATTCCGTCCACGGCAAGTGTATCAGTCCCGGCGGCCGCTGCATGGGTGACGCATCAGGCCGTCTGCGCCAGTTCCACGGCCTCGTCGACGTCGACGCTGACCAGCCTGGACACGCCGGGCTCGTGCATCGTCACACCCATCAACTGACCCGCGATTTCCATCGTGATCTTGTTGTGGGTGATCACGATGAACTGCACGCGTTCGCTCATTTCTCGTACCAGGCGGGCGAAGCGGCCGACGTTGGCGTCGTCGAGCGGCGCGTCGACCTCGTCGAGCATGCAGAACGGCGACGGATTGAGCTGGAAGATCGAGAACACCAGCGCGATCGCTGTCAGCGCCTTTTCGCCGCCGGACAGCAGGTGAATCGTCGCATTGCGCTTGCCCGGCGGGCGCGCCATGATCGCGACGCCGGTACTGAGCAGGTCGTCTCCGGTGAGTTCGAGGTAGGCGTGACCGCCGCCGAACACCCGCGGAAACAGGTCCTTCAGCCCCTGGTTGACCTTGTCGAAAGTCTCCTTGAAACGGGTCCGCGTCTCGCGATCGATGCGGCGGATCGCGTTCTCCAGGGTCGTCAGGGCCTCTTCGAGGTCGGCGTTCTGCGCGTCGAGGTAGGCCTTGCGCTCGGACTGGGTCTTGTACTCGTCGATCGCCGCCAGGTTGATGGGACCCAGGCGCTGGATCGCGTTATCGAGGCGGGTGATATCCTCTTGCCAGGCTTCCTCGCTGGCGTCCT
>CAZOUC010000259.1:0-4720 GCA_964582825.1 uncultured Enterobacteriaceae bacterium
GGTCTCGCCGCTGTGCCGTTTTTCGGCCAGCGATGTGCGCCAGGCGCGTGCCTTCATGCAGTTGCGCGGCGACTTGCCGTACCGGAGCCGGGATTTCGGCCCGACGACGATTCGCGTGCGCGAACTCGACAGCCTGCTCGAGCCGCTGCTGGGTGCGACCCGCTGCCAGAACCTGTGGCGCGACTTCGAAAAGCGCCTCGGGCACCGCCTGCTGCCGGACGACCGGGCACCGCGTTTCGTCGTGCAGGACGTCGAATCGGTGCTCGCCGGCATCATCGGCGCATCCTCGGCCGAACGCGCGATCGAGCTGGCGCGCCGCGAGCGACCGCTGGAACTGACGGACCTGGTGTCGATCGTCGACGGCACCTCGCAGCACCTGCAGTTCAGCCACGAACTGCTCGAAACCACCGTCGAGACCATCAGCCAGGGCGTCAGCGTCGTCGACGCCGACCTGCGCCTGGTGGCCTGGAACCAGCGCTACCAGGAACTGTTCGACTACCCGCCGCGGCTGCTGTATGTCGGCTGTCCCATCCGGCGGATCTACGAGCACAACGCCGCCCGCGGCCTGCTCGGCGCCGACAGCGAGGACATCGACCGCGAGATCGGGCTGCGTCTGGAACGGCTGCGCAGCGGCAGCCCGTTTCGCGTCGAGCGCGCGCTGCCGAACGGCGTCGTCCTGGTGATGGAGGGCGCGCCGCTCGCGTCAGGCGGCTACGTAACGACCTTCACGGACATCAGCGACTACAAGCGCCTGGTCGATGAACTCGAGCAGGCCAAGGCCGCACTCGAGGACCGCGTGGCCGAGCGCACGGCTGACCTGCAACGCGCCAACGAGTCGCTGCGGCGGGAAAACGCGCAGCGCGCCCGGGTCGAACGGGAGCTTGCCGAGGCGCACCGGGACAAGAGCCGCTTCATGGCGGCGACCAGCCACGACCTGCTGCAGCCGATCAACGCCGCGCGCCTGTTCACGGCGAGCCTGCAGGCCCGCTTCGATGGGCAGGCTACCGCTGAGCTCGACCACCTGGATCGGGCGCTGGGACGCGCCGAGCAGCTGATCTCCAGCCTGCGCGAGATGGCGCGCCTGGACTCCGGCCGAGTCAGCCCGCGGCGCGAGACCTTCGCCTGCGCCGACATGCTGCAGCGCCTGCACAACGAGTTCTCGATCATCGCCGGGCAGAAGGCGCTGCGCCTCGAGCTGTTCACGACGCGTCGCTGGATCACCAGTGACCCGCACCTGCTCGAACGCATCCTGCAGAACCTGTTGTCGAACGCCATCCGCTATACGCGCCGGGGCGGCGTGCTGCTGGGCTGCCGCTACCGCCGCGACGCGGTCGTCATCGAAGTCTGGGACAGCGGCCCGGGGATCGCCGAGCAGGACCGGGAGCGGATTTTCGTCGAGTTCGAGCGCGCCGCGCGCGCCGGTGCCGAAGAACCGGGCCTCGGTCTCGGCCTGTCGATCGCGGCCCGTACCGCGCGCGTGCTCGGCCACGAGCTCGAGGTCCGGTCCTGGCCCGGACGCGGCTCCGTGTTCCGTCTCAGCGTACCCGCCGGCCCGCCGCAGGCCGTGCCGCGAGCCGTGCCCAGGCGCACGACCGACCCGCAGCTCGCCGATCGCGACGTCCTGTGCCTCGACAACGAGGCCAGCGTGCTGGCCGGCATGTCGGCGCTGCTCCAGCAGTGGGGCTGCCGGGTGCGCACGGCGCAGAACCTCGCCCAGGCGCTCGAGGGCGACGGAGCACCGGACCTGCTGCTGGTCGACTACCATCTCGATGCCGGCGAGACCGGCGTCGCCGCCGTCGCCGCCCTGGCGCGGCACTGGGGCTGCCGGCCGCCGGCGATTCTCGTCAGCGCCGACGACGGCGAGACGGTTCGTGAACTGGCGCGTGCCGAGAGCATGGGCTTTCTCGCCAAGCCGGTCGCCCCGCAGGCCCTGCGGACGCTGATGCGGCGCCAGCTGCGCCGCCAGCGGCCGGCCCTGGCGCAGGAGGCTTAGCGCTGCAGCGAGTCCTGGCCTGGCGGGGTCACGTCCAGACGCGCCAGCGCCAGCACCGCCTGGGTGCGCGAGCGAACGCCCAGCTTGCGCAGGATCGTCGTCATGTGCGCCTTGATCGTCGCTTCGGTGACGTTCAGTTCGTAGGCGATCTGCTTGTTCAGCAAGCCTTCAGCGAGCATGGTGGCCACGCGGAACTGTTGCGGCGTCAGGCTCGCCAGGGCGTCAGCGGTGCTCTGCTCCTCGTCGCTGATGCGCCCGCCGTCCGTGGATACGCCTTTGGGCAGCCACATCTCGCCCTTCAGGACGGTCGAGATCGCCTCGGCGATGGCGGCGGGGTCGCTCGACTTGGGCAGGAAACCCGCCGCACCGTGATCGATCGCGCGACGCATGATGTCGGGTGCGTCGTGCGCGGAGACGACCAGCACCGGCAGCGCCGGGTGGTGCGCCTGGACGAAGATCAGGCTGCTGAAGCCGTGCGCGCCCGGCATGTGCAGGTCCAGCAGCAGCAGGTCCGCGTCGTCGTGTTGCTCGAGCAGTGACTGCAGTCCCGGGACCTGGTCCGCCTCGGCGATGTCTGCCGTCGGCAGGGCGCCCTGCACCGCCTGCCTGAGGGCAGCGCGAAACAGCGGGTGGTCGTCGGCGATGATGACGAGAGGCATGACCCGGTTCGGTACGAGACCTGTTATTGCTGTGCAGCGGGCTGCGCGAGTATAGCACCCGACCTTGGTCGAACCGGGCACCCGCCTGCGACCAAAGGCTAATGGTCAGGCGCCCGGGTCTGGTCGACACTCCGGCTGCAACGACCACAGCCGGGACACGACCATGCACGAACAACACAACCGGACCCTGCTGGCGCTGGCCCTGACCGCGCCGCTGCTCGTGCCGGGCGCCACCGCCGCAGCCGACCAGGCCGGCCTGGAGCGCCGGATCGCAGAACTCGAACGGCAGCTCGCCGCCTTGCAGGCGGCGCGTGGTGTCGTCAGCGAAAACCTCGAACAACTCGTGGTGGCGGACGGCGCCGGCTATCGCAATACCGCGACCGGCAGCACGTTTACCTTCAAGGGCTACGTGAAGGCCGACGCGCTGTACAGCGACTACTCCGACGGCAGCGCGGCGACGGCGGGCGTCGGCGACGACTTCATGGTGGCGTCGACGATTCCGATCGGCGGCGAGGACGGCGATGGCAAGCTCGACCTGCACGCCAAGCAGACGCGGATGATCTTCGCCACCTCGACGCCCACCGATGCCGGCACGGTCCGCAGTTACGTCGAGACCGACTTTCTCGTCGGGTCCCAGGGCGACGAGCGCATCAGCAATTCCTTCGCCATGCGCCTGCGGCACGCCTTCATGGTCTGGGAGCGTCAGGACGGCAGCGAGTTTCTCGCCGGGCAGTACTGGTCGACGTTCTTCAACACCGGTGCGTTGCCCGAGACCCTCGACTTCGTCGGTCCGGTCGGCACCGTGTTCGAGCGCCAGCCGCAGTTCCGTTTCACCAAAGGTGCGCTGCAGTTCGCCGTGGAAAACCCGTCGACGGGCCTGTACGGCGAGCCCGGCGGCACCTTTACGGGCGACAGCAACTTCGACCGCAACGGTCTGCCCGACCTGGTGCTCCGTTACAACGGCGGGAGCGGCGATTTCAGTTACAGCCTCGCCGGCATGGGCCGCGAGATCGCCTACGAGCAGGGCGGTCGCAACGAGCAGGAGTACGGTCTCGCGGTCGCCTTTGCCGGCAAGCTCGCGCTGGGCGGCAACGACCTGCGCTTTCAGCTCAACTACGGCACGCTCGGCCGTTACCTGGGCCTGCAGGCCTACCGCGACGGCGTCATCGAGGCGGACGGCGACATCGAACTGGTCGACGTGCTGGGCGGCTACGTCGCCTACCGGCACGTCTGGGGCGACGGCTGGCGCAGCAACCTCGTACTGGCCGCGTCACAGGCGGACAACCCGGCCACTGTCGGGCCAGGCGCACCCGACGCCTACCGTTCGGCCCACGCCAACCTGCTCTACTCGCCGACTCCGAAGCTGACCTTCGGCGGCGAACTGATCTACGCCGAAAAGTCGATCGAGGGCGAGATCAACGGCTCCGGGTCCGGTGACCTGCTGCGCCTGCAGTTTTCAAGCAAGCTGGCCTTCTAGGCCCCACAGAGAGGAGGAAGTCCAGCCATGGCCTTCAAATCGGAACAAGACAAGCAAGCCTACTGGCGCGCGAACCTGAAACTGCTGCTCAGCCTGCTGGCGGTCTGGTTCGTCGTCTCCTACGGCTTCGGCATCCTGCTGGTGGAACCGCTCAACGCGATCCGCTTCTTCGGCTTCAAGCTCGGATTCTGGTTCGCGCAGCAGGGCTCAATCTACGTGTTCACGCTGCTGATCGTCGTGTACGTGGTGATGATGAATCGGATCGACCGCAAGTTCGGCGTCCACGAAGACGACTGAGGAGAGCGACATGGACATTCAGATCTGGACCTACCTGCTGGTCGGTATCACCTTCGCGCTGTACATCGGCATCGCCGTCAAGTCACGTGCCGGTTCGACCGGTGACTTCTACGTCGCCGGCGGTGGTGTCCACCCGGTCGCCAACGGCATGGCGACCGCCGCCGACTGGATGAGCGCGGCGTCGTTCATCTCGATGGCGGGCCTGATCTCCTTCATGGGGTACGACGGCTCCGTCTACCTGATGGGCTGGACCGGTGGCTACGTGCTGCTGGCCCTGTGCCTGGCGCCTTACCT
>CAZOUC010000260.1:0-3163 GCA_964582825.1 uncultured Enterobacteriaceae bacterium
AGGCCCAAGGCGAAGGCGGCCAGGGTCTTCGGGCTGTCGAACTCCTGGTCGCCGACCAGCAGGGTGACGATCTGCACGGTGACCGTTGTGACCGACTCGAGCGGGTTCGCCGTCAGGCGCGCCGACAGGCCGGCGGCCATCACCACGATCATGGTCTCGCCGATGGCGCGCGACACGGCCAGCAACAAGCCCCCGACAATGCCCGGCAGCGCCGCCGGTATCAGCACCAGGCGGATCGTCTCAGAGTGCGTCGCGCCCATCGCCAGGGAGCCGTCGCGCAGGCTCTGCGGAACCGCGTGCAGGATGTCGTCGGACAGGGAGCTGACGAAGGGAATGATCATGATGCCCATCACGAGACCCGCGGCGAGCGCACTTTCGGAGGACACCGACAGGCCCAGGGTCTCGCCGAAGGCCCGGACCAGCGGCGCCACGGTCAGGGCAGCGAAGAAGCCGTACACCACGGTCGGGATGCCGGCAAGCACCTCCAGCGCCGGCTTGATGCGATCCCGGGCGCGGCGCGGCGCGTACTCCGACAGGTAGATCGCCGACAGCAGGCCGATCGGTGCCGCGACCAGCATGGCAATGGCCGCGATCAGCGCGGTGCCGGCGAACAGGGGCACCGCACCGAAGCTGCCCGAGGCGGCTTCCTGGTCGGCGCGCAGCGCGATCTGCGGGCTCCACTCGAGACCGAACAGGAACTCGGTCACCGGGACCTGCTGGAAGAAGCGCAGCGACTCGAACAGGACCGACAAAAGGATGCCGAGGGTCGTCAGCACCGCGATCGATGCGCTCAGCATCAGCATCCGGGTGATCATCGCCTCGACGGCGTTGCGGGCGCGGAATTCCGGCCGCAGCCGCAACCAGGCGAAGGCCGCACCGGCGGCGGCAACCAGCAGGCAGGCGGCGCTCATCGCCCAGCCCGCGCGCGCCTCGAGTTGCAGCAGACGCTGCGCCGCAGCCTGCACGGTCGGATCCTCGCTGCTCTGCATGCCGGTCGCGACGTTGCGCACACCGTTGAGAAACAGTTCCAGTTCGCTCCCGGACAGCTGCTGCAGCGACGGCGGCAGGGAGTCGACGAGCAGCCAGCGGATCACCGCGTCGTCGATCGAGTTCCACAGCAGCAGCGCCAGCAGACCCGGCAGCGCCCAGAGCAGCGCCAGGTACTGGCCGTAGTAGCTCGGCAGTGCCGCCAGCGAGGCCCCGCCGGCTCGCAGGCGCTCGCCGCGCCAGCTGCCGACGTAGTGCGCACAGCCGGCGAGCACCAGGAGCAGCACGAACAGGGTTGTCACGGACACGGCGCAGCGCCTCCTAGAACGCGACCGGGGTCCGCGTGCGGACCCGCTCCAGCATCGCCCGGTACTCGTCGACTGGCAGCGGAATGAGTCCTCTCATCGCGAGGTAGCCTTCGGGACCCATGGCGTTCAGGCTGGTCAGTTCCTCGACGAACTCGTCGATGCCCGGAATCACCCCGAGGTGCTGCGCCTTCAGGTACATGAACAGGGACCTCGAAACCGGATAGCTGCGGTCGGAAATCGCCTCGAACGTCGGCTCGACGCCGCCGATCGCGGCGCCCTGCACGCGGTCTGCGTTCTGCTCCAGAAAGCTGTAGCCGAAGATGCCGAAGGCGGTCGGGTTGTCGTTCTCGCCGGCTTCGACGAACAGACCGTCCTCGCGCATGCCGCGGCATACGGCCTCGTAGCCGTCGGGGTCGTCAACGCGCATCTCCGCGAGCAGTGGCAGCTTCTGGCAGCCGCCCTCCATGGCCAGTTCCACCCAGGCGTCACGGGTTCCCGACGTCGGTGGCGGTCCGAGCACCTCGATGCGCTGGTCGGGCAGATGCGGCGCCACGTCGCTCCAGCGCTGGTGCGGGTTGAGGACCAGGCGCGTGCCGGTGGCCGGGTCCGGCACGTACTTGGCCAGGGCCAGGTACAGCTCCTCGAGCGTGACCGTCAGCCGCGGCGACTCGGCCGAGTTGGCCAGTACGATGCCGTCGTAACCGAGCTTGATCTCGACCACGCGGTCGACGCCGTTGGCCTTGCAGATCAGGTACTCGGAACGCTTCATCCCGCGCGAGGCATTGGTGAAGTCCGGGTGCTCGAGGCCCACGCCCTCGCAGAACAGCTTGAAGCCGCCGCCGGTGCCGGTCGATTCGATCTTGGGGATCCGGAAGCGGGACGTACGGCCGAAACGCTCGGCGGCCACGGTTGCAAACGGGTACACGGTGGACGATCCGACGATGCTGATCGTGTCACGCTGCGCCGATGCGGCCGGGATCGCCGCGAGGACGCCGGCGACTAATAGACTGATTACTGCAAGCCTCACGATGCCTCCATGCGGCTCCCTGGATACTGCAGTCCCGCGCCGGCTCAGGCCGCCGGCGAGATCTGGCTGTCCGGCTGCGGGATGCGGCAGCGGAACGTGCTGCCCTTGCCGGGCGTGCTGTCGATGTCGAGTTCGCCGTGACACAGGCGCAGGGCGTGCTTGACGATCGCCAGCCCCAGACCGGTGCCGCCCCGCTCCAGCGAGCGACTCTGGTCGACCCGATAGAAACGTTCTGTCAGGCGCGGAATATGTACGGGATCGATGCCGATCCCGTTGTCGATCACGGCGAAATCCAGCACCTGTCCTTCCTTGCTACAGCGTACCGTAATCCGGCCACCGTCGCGCGTGTACTTCACCGCGTTGACGATCAGGTTGGCGAAAATCGTCTCCAGCTGGGCGCGGTTGGCGCGGAAGCTCAATTCGGCCGGACACTCCAGGCGCAGGTCACGCGGCCCGTTGGCGGTCGCCATGGCGCCCTCGCAGAGACCGTCGATCAACGGGCGCAGCGCAATGACCTCGGTATCCTGCCCCTCGTCGCGGCCTGACTCCATGACCGCCAGGGTCATCAGGTCGCGGATCAGGTTGCTCATGCGCTGCGCCTGCTGCTGCATCTGGCCGAGCGCCCGCTCGCAGATATCCCTCGGCTGCAGGTCCACCGACATCAGGGTCTCGAGATAGCCGTTGATCACCGTCAGCGGCGTACGCAGCTCGTGGGACACGTTGGCGACGAAGTCGCGGCGGACGGTCTCCAGACGCCGCAGCGCCGTCACGTCGCGCACGAAGATGATCTTGTTGGCGGCGCCGAACTCGGCGACGCGCAGTTCCAGGATGCGCTGCGCCC
>CAZOUC010000260.1:3173-4720 GCA_964582825.1 uncultured Enterobacteriaceae bacterium
GTGTGCAGTTCGTGCGCCTTGTCGAACTCGCCCTGTTCGAGAAAGATCCCGAGGTCCGGATCGCGGACGAGGTTGGTCAGTGCCTGGCCCACGTCCTGGGGATACTGCAGTCCGAGCAGGCCGGTGGCGGCCGGATTGCACCAGCGGATGTCGTCGTTGGACCCGAGGATCAGCACGCCGTCGCGCAGGGCGGCCAGGGAATCGCGCGATTCGCGCACCGCGGCCCGCATGTCGTCGCGCTCGCGCGCGGCGGTGCGCCGCTCCGCCTGCACCGAGTCGACCAGGTCGCTCCAGGCGCCATACAGGCGCGGCGGAGCCGCATCGGCACCGTGCCAGAGCCAGGTGAGGAACCGGCGCAGGGAGACGAGGGTCCAGGCGAGGTAGGCGAGCGCCCCGACCAGGAGCACGACAGTCGGGCGTGGTGCCAGGCTCGCCACCACGCCGCAGCCCGCGGCGAACAGGGCGACGCCGCCGAGTTCCGCGCGGCAACCCGGAGCCATCAGGGGCCTGGGCGGCGTGCGGGCACAGGCTCAGCCCCGCGCCGTCTGACTGGAAAACCGATAACCGATGCCGCGGACCGTCTGGATGAAGGCGCCGAAATCCGGCGTGTCGCTGCGGGCGGGTTCCAAGGCCTTGCGCAGGCGACGGATGTGGACGTCGACGGTCCGTTCGTCGATGTACACATTCGCACCCCAGACGTGATCGAGGAGCTGGGCACGACTGTAGGCCCGTTCCGGGTGGCTCATCAGGAACTGCAGCAGGCGAAACTCGGTAGGGCCCATGTCGACGGGATCGCCCTGGGCGAACACGCGGTGGGCGACGGGGTCGAGCCGCAGGCCTTCAACCTCCAGGGCTTCCTCGGTCTGCTCCTGCCGGCTGCGACGCAGCACCGCCCGAATGCGCGCCACCAGCTCGCGTGGTGCGAACGGTTTGGGGATGTAATCGTCGGCGCCGCCCTCGAGCCCGTGGATGGTGTTGCCCTCGCCCGTCTTTGCCGTGAGCATGATCACCGGCAGTTCAGCCGTCAACTCGTCACGGCGCAGGCGGCGCAGCAGTTCGATGCCGTTGGTTTCCGGCATCATCCAGTCGAGCAGCACCAGGTCCGGCTGCCGGTCGAGGATGATGGTGTGGGCATCGCGGGCGTTGGCGGCCTGCAGGCACTGGAAACCCGCCAGGTCGAGCGCCAGCTCGACCATGTCCCGGATCGAACTCTCATCGTCAACGATCAGGATCGTGGCTTCCTGGCTCACCTGGGCATCCCGCGGGTATTGAACGCCGGGCATTTAACGACAGTAGGATGACAAATATGTGAATGGACGCAAGCCGCCCTGCGAAGCCCGCTATCCACATTACGGCGGCGTCAGCAGGAAACAGGCGTGGGCGACGCGCGTGCGTGCGAAGTCCGGATCCCAGCTCTGCGTGCTCAGGTCCTCGACCCCCCAGCCGGGGAGCGCGCCGTCCGCGAGCTCGAAGCGGCGCCGGTTGCTCGAGAACAGGATCCGACCACCGGGCCGCAGCCGCGCCGCCACCGCACGCAGCAGTGCGAC
>CAZOUC010000261.1:0-4676 GCA_964582825.1 uncultured Enterobacteriaceae bacterium
GGCCGGCAGGCCGCGCCAAAGGGCGCAATATGTCCGCTGTTCAGCCGCGCGCGATCAGCGGCGAGGGGTCTTCGTCGGACGCCGCCTTGCGCTCGGCAAGGTCGCGGATCATGCGCTCGAGGTCATCGACCAGGTCGGCCGAGGCGACCTTGTGGTGGGGTTTGCCGTCGACGAACACCATGTTGACCGGGCTTGCTCCGGTGACGCCGATGTCCGCTTCACGGGACTCGCCCGGGCCGTTAACGTAGCAGCCGATCACCGCGACGTCCATCGGGGTACGAATGTCCTCGAGGCGGGTCTCGAGCTCGTTCATGGTCTTGATGACGTCGAAGTTCTGCCGCGAGCAGCTCGGACAGGCGACGAAGTTGATGCCCTTGCTGCGCAGGCGCAGACTCTTGAGCAGGTCCCAGCCCACGCGCACTTCCTCGACCGGGTCGGCCGCCAGGGAAATCCGCACGGTGTCGCCGATGCCGTCCATCAGCAGCATGCCGAGGCCGACCGCCGACTTGACGGTACCCGAGCGGAGTCCGCCGGCCTCGGTGATGCCGAGGTGCAGCGGCTGTTCGATCTGGTCGGCGATCTTGCGATAGGCCTCGACGGTCATGAACACGTCCGACGCCTTCAGGCTGACCTTGAAGTCCTGGTAATCGAGACGGTCGAGGATGTCGATGTGGCGCATCGCCGACTCGACGAGAGCGTCCGCATTGGGCTCCCCGTACTTGCGCTGCAGGTCCTTTTCCAGGGATCCGGCATTGACCCCGATGCGGATCGGAATACCGCGGTCACGGGCGGCGTCGACGACGGCCCGCACGCGGTCCTCGCGGCCGATGTTGCCCGGGTTGATGCGCAGGCAGTCGACGCCGAGTTCGGCGACGCGCAGCGCGATGCGGTAGTCGAAGTGGATGTCCGCGACCAGCGGCACGTCGACCTCGGCGCGGATGCCGGCAAAGGCCTCGGCGGCGTCGAGGGTCGGCACCGAGACGCGAACGATGTCGGCCCCGGCCTCCTGCAGCGCCCGCACCTGCGCGACCGTAGCGGCCACGTCACAGGTGTCGGTGTTGGTCATGCTCTGCACCGAGATCGGTGCGTCGCCGCCCACCGGCACCGATCCAACATGAATCTGCCGGCTGCGACGGCGCTTGATCGGGGAGGGGTACAACATGGTGACTGT
Organism: uncultured Enterobacteriaceae bacterium; assembly: GCA_964582825.1. Lineage (GTDB taxonomy): Bacteria > Pseudomonadota > Gammaproteobacteria > Pseudomonadales > UBA5518 > CAZOUC01. The sequence continues at coordinate 1,172 of CAZOUC010000261.1, forward strand.
GCTCCTCAGTCCTGCTGACGGGATTCCTGGCTGTGGGCCGCCCCGTCGCTGGTGGCGGCGCTGTGATCAGGATACGCCGAGGAATCGCCGATGTCCCGCTTGCCGAATACCGGCAGGGCGCCGAGGCCGAGCATCAGCGCCAGGGGCCCGATCCTGCCGGCACCCGGCCGGCGCGGCTGCTGGCGCTGCTCCAGGCTTGCCTGCAGCGCGCGTTCGGCCTGCCGTTGTTCGTCGAAACGCGCGACCAGGGGCCCGGCGTTCACCTCGAGCAGCCGGGCGTAGTTACGCAGGTAACCGCGCACGTAGGTGTCGCCCCGCAGGCGCTCGTAGCGGTCGGACTCGAGGTCGCTGATCGTCGTGTGCAGCATGCGCAGCCGTGCCGCGACCGCATCGACGCTGAGCCCTGCCCGCTCCCGGGCGCGCCGCAGGGCCGAGCCGGGGGAGTCGTCGTCGGAAAGGCGCTCGTTCGTACTCGTCATCGACTCGTGCATGACCGGCTCCTGTTGCTGTCAGGGCGTCGTCTGCTGCTTGTACTCGAGATATTCCTGCGACTTCGGGTAAAGACTTTTCAGTGCCAGGGCATAACTGGCCTCGGCGTCGAGATCCTGGAACACGCGTGCCAGTTCGATGCCGAGCATCAGGCTGCGCGGGGTCTGCCGCGGGGCGCGCCGGCGGAACTGCTCGTAGTAGCGCAGCGCTTCGGCGGCCTCGCCCTGCTCGTAGTAGAGCTCCGACAGCTCCAGCGCGGCCTGGAAGAAGCGATCGTCCATCAGCAGCGCGCGGCGGAAAGCCTCCTCGGCGCGTTCCTTGCGGTCCAAGCGCAGCGCACACAGCCCGAGGTTGACGAAGGCCATGGGCCGCGCCTCGTACAGCGTGTCGGCCACGACCTTCTCGAGCTGTTCCATCGCTTCCGGGTAACGCTCCAGGCGGTACAGCAGCGCCGCGTAGTTGTTGCGGGCGCGGGAGTAGTTGCCGTCCAGCGCGATGGCCCGGCGGTAGTGCTCTTCAGCGCGCTCGAACTCGCCGGTGCGCACGAACACCTTGGCCATCTGGTCGTGCACCATGGGCGAGCGGTCGTCGAGTTCGATGGCCCGACGCAGGTGGACGATCGCCTGCTCCGTGTTGCCCTGGGCCAGGTAGGCCGCCGCCGCCTCGACCCGCCGCTCGATCTCTTCCTGCTCGTTCGCCTCGCGGAACCCACCGGAAGACGTGGTCACGCAGCCGGACAGCAGCAGCGCGGCAGCAAGCAGCAGCACGGGGCCCCGGATCGATCGAATCATGCGGCGCCTCTCTGCAATTGCGCGACTCTCCCCTTCAATACTAGTTCAGCGCCGCAGCGGCGCCATCGCGCAGCGCGAGGCGGGCCCGGTGCCGGGCACTGCGACGGGTCCGGTCCTGCACCTCGCCGGCCAGCTGACCGCAGGCCGCGTAGATGTCGTCGCCGCGCGTGGTGCGGACGGTGACGCGGAACCCCGCATCGGCCAGCGGTTTCCAGAAGCGGCTGACGGCGTTGCCGGAAGGCCGCTGGTAGTCCGACTGCGGAAAGGGATTGAACGGAATCAGGTTGATCTTGCAGGGATAGTCACGCAGCAGCTCGATCAGTTCGCGCGCGTGTTCCGGCTGGTCATTCACCCCGGCGATCAAGGTGTATTCGATGGTCACGACCCGCTTGGCATCCGCCTGGGCGTCGATGTAATGCCGGCAGGCCGCCAGCAGGTCCCGGATCGGATAGCGCCGGTTCAGCGGCACGAGCTCGTTGCGCAAGGCGTCATTGGGAGCGTGCAGGGAGACGGCCAGCGAGGCCTCGCAGACCTCGGCCAGGCGGTACAGGGCCGGAACCACCCCCGCCGTGCTGATGGTGACGCGGCGCTTGGAGATTCCGTACGCGAGATCGTCCATCATCAGGCTGACCGCATCGACCACATTGTCGAAGTTTAGCAAAGGCTCGCCCATGCCCATCAGGACGACGTTCGTAATCTTGCGCTGCGTCGCGTTTCCGAGCGCGTCGAAGTGCTTGGCGGCGATCCACAGCTGGCCGATGATCTCCGCGGCGCTCAGGTCACGCTGGAAGCCCTGTTTGCCGGTCGAGCAGAAACTGCAGTCGAGGACGCAGCCGACCTGGGAGGACACGCACAGGGTGCCGCGCTGACCATCGGGAATGAATACCGTCTCGACCGCGCTGCCACCGTCGACCCGGATCAGCCACTTGATCGTGCCGTCCTCCGACTGGTGTACCGACTCGAGTTTCGGTGCGCGGATTTCGGCGACTTCGGCCAGGCGGGTGCGCAGCGCCTTGCCGATGTTGCTCATGGCGTTGAAGTCGTCGACGCCATGATGGTGGATCCACTTCAGGATCTGCTGGGCGCGAAACGGCTTCTCGCCCATCTCCCGGAACCAGTCGGCGAGCCCTGCGCGGGACATGCCCAGCAGGTTGACGCGCCTGCCGGCCTGCTGGTCGCTGACGATCACCGAGCTCATGTCGATCGGACCGGTTTCAGTCTCGCGGACAGAGGTCGGCGCTGCTGAAAAAGTAGGCGATCTCGCGCGCCGCCGACTCCGGCGAATCAGAACCGTGCACGGCGTTGGCGTCGATCGTCGAGGCGAAATCGGCGCGGATCGTTCCCGCGGGCGCCTTGGCCGGATCGGTCGGCCCCATCAGCTCCCGGTTGCGCGCAATCGCGTCCTCGCCCTCGAGCACCTGCACCCGCACCGGGCCGGAGGTCATGAAGCCGATCAGGTCGGGGAAGAACGGCCGCTCGCGATGCTCGGCGTAGAAACCGCCGGCCTGGCGCTCCGACAGATGCATCATCCGCGCGGCGACGATGCGCAGACCGTTGCTCTCGAACCGGCTGAGAATCTCGCCGATCACGTTCTTGCCCACCGCGTCCGGTTTGATGATGGACAGGGTTCTTTCTACCGCCATGGGGACGTCTCCAAGCAATCTGTTGTCGATGTGCGCGCCGCCGCGTGGGTCATCGCGCCAAAAAAAGGTGCGCTAGTATAGCGGATCGGCGTGCAACTTTGATGCCGCCGCGGCGGCTATGCGCGGTGTTTTTGCGGCTCTGGCGCGGCACCGACGTCCTGGACGGTCCCGCGCAGGCGGCGCACGGCGTCGACCAGTTGTTCAGCCGCCCGGTCGACCTCCGCCGCCGTCGTGTAGCGACCGAAACTGAAGCGCAGCGACGCGTGCGCCAGCGCGTCGTCGACACCAATGGCCCGCAGGACGTAGGACGGTTCCAGGCTCGCCGAGGAACAGGCCGAGCCGGTCGACACCGCCAGCCCCGACAGGGCCAGCAGCAGGGCCTCGCCGTCGACCCCGGCGAACCCGAGGTTGACGATTCCAGGCAGTCGCGCCGTCGCTGAGCCGTTGAGCCGCACGCCATCGAGCGCCATCACCTGCCCGAGGAACCGGTCGCGCAGCGTTTCCAGCCGGACCGCCTCTTCGGCCATCTCGGCTCCGGCGATGCGGGCCGCCACACCGATCGCAACGATCTGGTGGGTGGCC
>CAZOUC010000262.1:0-4662 GCA_964582825.1 uncultured Enterobacteriaceae bacterium
GCGCTGCCATGGTTCAGGCCGGCCGCCTCCATGTCGACCATGACCTGGCGCAGTTGCTCACCCAGCGCGTCTCTCAACAGTGCTCTCCGATTGGCAGTCCGAAACGGCGATGGTAGCATCCGGCCATGCACGGCGCAGGGGCAGACAGGGCAGCCGCACGGCCATGAACGAGGCGCCGGTCACGCCGATCCCCGCGGCGCGGCGCATCGCCCGGGCGATCCTCAACGGCTTCGACGCCTACTTCGCGGATTTCCAGAACTACACCCTCGGCAGCAAGCGCCGTTTCGAGGCGGCCGACTGGGCCGGCGTCCAGGACGCCAACGAAGAACGCCTCGACCTGTACAAGATCAAGGTCGTGCGCCTGATCAAACTGATCCACGGCGTGACCAACAAGGACATCAACGACGTCGAGCTCTGGCGCCAGGCCCGCCACGCCTACGCCCAGCTGGTCAGCCGGCACAACAACTACGAGATCGCCGAGACCTTCTTCAACTCGGTTTTCTGTTCCCTGTTCGACCACCGCGACATCCACGACCGCAACATCTTCGTGCTGGCGTCGCGGCACATCGACGAAAAGCCCATTCCCGAGTACAGCATCTACGTCACGTACCAGCTGTCCGACGGCCTGGCCGCGACCGTTGCCCATATCCTCGACGACTTCGCCTTCTCGGTGCCCTGGGAAGATCGCGACCGCGACGTTGCGAATATCTGCGGCGCCATCGAGGAGCGCCTGCTGCCGCATTTCGACTGCAAGCTCGAGGACCTGCGCTTCGATGTCCTCGAATCGATCTTCTACCGTAACAAGGGGGCCTACCTGGTCGGACGGGCCCTGCACGACGGTCGCGCGCTGCCACTGATCCTGGCCTGTCTGAACAACGAGCGCGGTGGCATCTACGTGGATGCGGCGATCCTCGACCAGGACGGCGCGTCGGTGATTTTCAGCTTCACGCGCTCCTACTTTTTCGTCGACGCGACGATGCCGAGCCGCTGCGTGCGCTTCCTGCGCTCGATCATGCCCAACAAGAGCCTGGCCGAGCTGTACAACTCGATCGGTTTCAACAAGCACGGCAAGACCGAGTTCTACCGCGAGGTCATCGCGCACATGCGGGCGAGCGACGACCGGTTCGTCGTTGCACCGGGCATCAAGGGCATGGTCATGGCCGTGTTCACGCTGCCCTCGTTCGACTACGTGTTCAAGGTCATCAAGGACCGGTTCGATCCGCCGAAGACGGTGACCGAGGCCGAGGTGCGCGCCAAGTACAAGCTGGTTTCACGCTCGGACCGCGCCGGGCGCATGGCGGACACGCAGGAGTACAGCAATTTCATCTTCTACCGCAACCGCTTCAGTGACGAATTGCTCGAGGAGTTGCAGCGCGTCGCGCCATCCAAGCTGCTGATCGACGACAAGCGCATCGTGATCCGCCACGTCTACGTCGAGCGGCGCATGATCCCGCTGAACCTCTACCTGCGGGATGCCAGCGAGGCGGAGATCGCCGAGGCGATGGACGAATACGGCAATTCCATCAAGCAGATTGCCGGCGCCAACATCTTTCCGGGCGACATGCTGCTGAAGAACTTCGGCGTCACCAGGCACCGTCGCGTCGTGTTCTACGACTACGACGAGATCTGTCCACTGACCGAGTGCAACTTCCGCAAGCTGCCCGAGCCGCGCAGCGAGGAAGAAGAAATGTCCGGGCAGGCCTGGTACACGGTCGCCGACAACGACGTGTTTCCGGAAGAGTTCCGCCTGTTCTTCTCGGGCAACCCGAAGGCGCGCAGGGCATTCGAGGCGTCGCACGCCGACCTCTACGATCCGGAGTACTGGCAGACGCTGCAGCGGGCGATCCGCAGCGGCGCCGTGTTCGATGCCTTCCCCTATCGACGCAGTCAGCGTTTCGAGCGCCAGGCCGGCGACGACCAGGCCGCCTAGGCGAAAATTGCGCGAAAATTGAATTGCCCGGAACTTTGCGGGGCGCGGATAATGCCGCGCGATGAGAATCCTCTACGGCATCCAGCTCACGGGCAATGGCCACATCGTACGCTCGCGCGACATCGTGCGCGGCCTGCGGACGATGGGTCACGAGGTGCGGGTGCTGATGAGTGGACCGTCGAAGCCGGCCTGGCAGTACGAGCCGTTCGAACCTTACGAGACACGGCACGGCCTGACCTTCGTCTCCCATGCCGGCCGCCTGTCCTACCTGCGCACGGCGCTGGGACTGCGACCGATCCGCTACCTGCGTGACCTGTTCGGCCTGGATCTCGACGACGTCGACCTGGTCGTCACCGACTACGAGCCGCTCAGCGCCTGGGCCGGGCGGCTCAAGGGCAAACCAACCCTGGGCGTCGGCCACCTGTACGCGTTTCACGACCGGATTCCGATCGCCGGCGCCAACCCGCTGGCCAGTTTCGTGACGCGCCAGTTCGCCCCGGCCCGCTACCGGGCACCGATGCACTGGCACCACTTCGAGCAGCGCATCCTGCCGCCCAGCATCCCGCCGGATCTGCCGCCCGCGCGGCCACCGGTGCCCGGCAAGATCCTGGTCTACCTGCCCTTCGAGTCCCTCGACGACATCACCGGTTTCGTCGGGCCCTGGAAAGACTACCGTTTTCACGTGTACTGGCACCTGCAGGCGCCGGAGGACCGCGGCCACGTGCTGCTGCGACCGCTGTCGCGCGACGGCTTCGTCGCCGACCTCGCCGACTGCGAAGGCGTGATCTGCAATGCCGGGTTCTCGCTGGTCAGCGAGGCCCTGCACCTGGGCAAGAAGGTGCTGGCCAAGCCGCTGGTCCGGCAGATGGAGCAGGAGTCCAACGCCCGGGCTCTCGACGAACTCGACCTCGGCGCGACGATGCACAGCCTCGACCGCGAGGCTCTACGGAGCTGGCTGGGCCGGCCCGGTATCCGCCCGCGTGCCTACCCGGACGTCATGGGCCTGCTGACCCGCGCGATTGCAGCCGGTGAGCCGCGGGACTTCGACGCACGCCTCGAAGACCTGGTGCGAGTGGCCTGGCGGGACGTGCCGACCTGACCCGGCACGGCGTTTCCGGTCGAATCGAGCAGCCTATCGCGTTACCATCTGTGAAACAGCATCCCCGGGGGCACAACAGTGAACATCTTCGTACTCGGCGGTGACGGGTTCTGCGGCTGGCCCACGTCGCTGTACCTGTCCGACCTCGGCCACGACGTCACCATCATCGACAACCTGTCACGACGCAATATCGACAACGAGCTGGAAGTCTGTTCGCTGACGCCGATCCGCCCGATGGGCGAGCGGCTCGCGGCCTGGCGGGAAATCAGCGGCAGAACGATACGTTTCGAGCGTCTCGACGTGGCGCAGGACTACGATCGCCTGCTTGCGCTGATCCGCTCGGAGCGACCCGATGCGATCGTGCACTTCGCCGAGCAGCGCGCCGCGCCGTACTCGATGAAGTCGTCCTGGCACAAGCGCTACACGGTGTCCAACAACATAAACGCGACGCACAACCTGCTCGCGGCCGTCGTCGAGTCCGGTCTCGACCCGCACATCGTGCACCTCGGTACGATGGGCGTGTACGGTTACGGCAGCGCCGGCGTGCAGATTCCCGAGGGCTACCTCGAAGTCGAGATGATGGACCGCAACGGGCAACGCCGGGCGCAGGAAATCCTCTATCCGGCCAACCCCGGCAGCATCTACCACATGACCAAGACGCAGGATCAGCTGCTGTTCGCCTACTACAACAAGAACGATGGCCTGCGCATCACCGACCTGCACCAGGGCATCGTCTGGGGCACCCAGACCGAACAGACCCGTCGCGACGAGCGCCTGATCAATCGATTCGACTATGACGGCGACTACGGCACCGTGCTGAACCGCTTCCTGATGCAGGCGGCGATCGACTACCCGCTGACCGTGCACGGCACCGGTGGCCAGACCCGCGCCTTTATCCACATCCGCGATACCGAGCGCTGCATCAGTCGGGCCATCGAGCACCCGCCGCAGCACGGCGACCGGGTCCGCATCATCAACCAGATGACCGAGACGCACTGCGTGCGTGAGCTGGCCGAGCTGGTCAGGGACTTGACCGGCGCAAAGATCAGCTTTGTCGAGAACCCGCGCAAGGAAGCGGACGAGAACACCCTCGATGTCGCCAACGACACCCTGCGTGAGCTCGGCATCGAGCCGATCACGCTCGAGCACGGCCTGATGGAGGAGATCCTCGAGATCGCCCGGCGTTACGCGGACCGCTGCGACCGCTCGAAGATTCCCTGCCTGTCGAAGTGGACCGCCGAAACCGCGCAGCCCGCCGCCACGGTGCACCGTTTCGCCGCGGAAAGCTGACCGGTCCCGCCCCGGAAACCCACATGATCAAGAACGTCAGCGGAACCTTCGTGCGTGGCGCACTGACCGTGCTGCCGGTCGCGCTGACGGTCTACCTCGTCTACTACCTGCTCGCGTCCCTGGCCCGGATTTCGGACCGGGCCCTGAAGGTGCTGTTTCCGGAATTCCTGGTGTTTCCCGGCGCCGGCCTGCTGCTGGTGTTGTTCGCGATCTACTGCGTCGGCGTGCTGATGGGCTCGAACCTGGCGCAGCGCGCCTATTCGGCGCTGGAGCAGCCGTTCCGGCGGCTGCCGGTCGTTCGCGACCTGTACATGGCGATCAAGCAGCTGGCCGATTACCTCAA
>CAZOUC010000263.1:0-1309 GCA_964582825.1 uncultured Enterobacteriaceae bacterium
AGGCGCTCGGCCTCGAGCGCGTGGGGCTCGAAGCGGACGGCCGCGGCCAGATCGCCGTCAACCGCCGCTACCAGACCGCGGTGCCGAACATCTACGCGGTGGGTGACATCATCGGCCCGCCGAGCCTGGCCAGCGCCGCCTACGACCAGGGCCGGGCCGCCTCGGCCACGGCGCGCGGCAAGGAGAACACGCGCTTCGTCGACGACGTGCCCACCGGCATCTACACGATTCCCGAGATCAGCTCCGTCGGCCAGACCGAGCGGGAACTGACCGCGGCCAAGATTCCGTACGAGGTCGGTCGTGCGTTCTTCAAGGACACCGCGCGGGCCCAGATCAGCAGCGAAGACGTCGGCATGCTGAAGCTGCTGTTCCACATCGAAACCCTGCAGATCCTCGGCGTGCACTGTTTCGGCGCCGAGGCCACCGAGATCATCCACATCGGTCAGGCGGTGATGAAACAGCCCGGCGAACACAATTCGATCCGCTACTTCATCAGCACCACCTTCAACTATCCGACGATGGCCGAGGCCTATCGCATCGCCGCTCTCAACGGCCTGAACCGCCTGCAGCGCTACTGAGACCCCCGGGGAGCATCCGATGGACAAGCTGCGCTTCCAGGACGCGTTCTACCTCTACGCCGAGTCGGCCACCTGCCCGTTCCACGTCGGCGGGCTGATGGTCTTCGAGCCGCCGGACAACGCCCCGCCCGACTACCTGCGGCGCCTGGCCGTCAAGCTCGGCCGCCAGTACGGCCGCTGGCCCGATTTCAACCGCCAGCTGGTGGACGCCGGTGCCCGCCGGCAGCTCGCCTGGGAGCGGCCGCCGCCGTCCGCAGCCGCCCAGCAGGTACTGCACTACCGGCTGCCGGCGCCAGGACGATTCCGGGACCTGCTGCGTCTCGTGGCGCAGGCCCACGAGCAGCCTCTCGATCGCAGTCGCCCGCTGTGGCAGGCGCACCTCATCGAGGGCCTGCCGCGCGGCCGCTTCGCCGTGTACATCAAGGTGCACCACGCCTTGGTCGACGGCGTCAACAGCATCCGCCTGATCCAGCAGCTGCTGTCGAAAACGCCCGCGACCGGCCTGTCGCGGCCACCGGGCCCGCGCGCCGTGACCCGGCGCTCGCTGGTCGACAGCGTGAGCCGCAACGTCGGCCGCTCCCTTGACGCCCTGCTCAAGCAGGCCCGGGCGCTGCCGGAGCTGTCGGCCTTGATGACGACGATGGGGCGCGACGCGCTGAGCGGCCGCCCGGACGTGCCGCAGTTGCCGTTCCGGGCGCCGCACACGATGCTCAACGGTGAACTGACGAGCC
>CAZOUC010000263.1:1319-4655 GCA_964582825.1 uncultured Enterobacteriaceae bacterium
GGTCGCCGAATTCTCCCTGCGCAGCCTGGCGCGGATCGGCCGGCGCCAGGGCGGCACCATCAACGATGCGCTCGCGGCAATCTGCGGGGGCGCCCTGCGCAGCTACCTGCTCGAGCAGGACGCGCTGCCGCGCCGCTCCCTCGAGGCAGGCATGCCCGTGGCGATCCGCCGCAGCGCCGACCACCAGGGCAACAGCATCGGCTACATCGTCTGTCCCTTCGGTACCGACATCGCCAGCCCGGAGCGCCGCCTGCAACGGATCGTGCGCACGACGCGCAAGGCCAAGGCGGATCTCGGTCACGTGACGCCGACGGCCACCGAGGACTTCGCCAACGTGATGATGCTGCCCTATCTCGTACTGACGATGACCCATAGCACGCAGCGCCTGCCGCCGCCATTCAACGCCATCGTCAGCAACGTGCCGGGCCCCAAGCAGACCCTGTACCTGGACGGTTCGCGGCTGGAAAAAATCTACCCGCTGTCGATCGTCACCGACGGTATGGGGCTGAATATCACGGTGATCAGTTACGGGGCGAAGATGTACGTGGGCGTGCTGGCGAACGGCAGCAGCCAACCGGGCATCGAGCACTTCGACCGACACCTGAAGCGGGCATACCGCGATCTCGCGACGGCCTGAACGGGGGTTGAGGGCTAGCCCGGCAGGGCTTCAGCGATGCCGTGGACGCGTGACAGGCAGGCCTCGGCGGCGTCGCGGCACTGACAGCAGCAGGTGGCCACCGGCAGGGACTCCTGCAGCTGGTCGAAACTCTGCGCCCCTTCGGCCGCCACGGCTTCGATCTCGCGCTCGGTCACTGCGTTACAGATGCAAACGTACATGGCCGCGTCCTGGCTACTGCTGCAGACACGAACATAATACTAATGAGAATGATTATCAACCCTTTCCGGCCATTTTCGGTCCCCCCGCACAGGTACGGCGCGGACCGTGTCCCGGTCAGTCGTCGGCGGGTCCCATCATCGACTGCTGGTAGTTCTCCAGGCCGACGCGCTCGATCAGGTCGAGCTGTGTCTCGATCCAGTCGATGTGCTCCTCCTCGCTGCTCAGGATACTGGCGAACAGGTCACGGCTGACGTAGTCGCGCACCGACTCACAGTGCTCGACCGCGTCGCGCAGGATCGGCACCGCGTCGTGCTCCAGGGCCAGGTCGCACTCGAGGATCTCCTTGGTGTTCTCGCCGATGCGCAGTCGGCCGATGTCCTGCAGGTTAGGCAGCCCCTCGAGAAACAGAATCCGCTCGATGAGCTGGTCGGCGTGCTTCATCTCGTCGATCGACTCGTGGTATTCGTACTCGTCGAGCCGGGTCAGCCCCCAGTCCTTGAACATGCGGGCATGCAGGAAATACTGGTTTATCGCCGTCAGCTCCTGGCGCAGCACCTTGTTGAGGAACTCGATGACTTTGGCGTCGCCCTTCATGATCTCTCCTTACCGCAACGACTCGAAAGCGGCGGCAGTATAACCGCGCCGGAGGCCGGGCGCCGAACTGAAAATCAGTCGCGTTGCACCCGGCGTCGGCTCACTGCCCGCCCAGATGACGCAACATCGCAAACGCGTAGGTCGCGACACCGTCGTACTTCGGCAGGAAGCCGGCAAGGCTCGCCCAGATCACCGCGAGACCGAACACCATCGACACCGGAAAGCCCAGCGAGAAGATATTGAGCTGCGGCGCGGCGCGGGTCATGACGCCGAACGCGAGATTGACCACCAGCAGGGCGGTCACCGCCGGCAGGGCCAGCAGCAGACCGCTCATGAACATCCACGAGCCCGCCTCCACGACGGCCCACAGGGACAGCGCCTGGAACGGCGTCCCGACCGGCATGGCGTAGAAGCTCTCGACCAGCACCTCGAACATCAGCAGGTGCCCATTGCTGGCGATGAACACCAGCGTACAGAGCATCAGGTAGAACTGGGCGACGACGGTGACGTTGATGCCGTTGGCGGGGTCGACCATCGAGGCGAGACCGAGCGCCATCTGCATCGCCATGGTCTGCCCGCCGATGACGAACACCTGGAAGAACATCTGCATGAAAAAGCCCATCAGCATGCCGATCAGCAGCTGCTGGACGATCAGCAGTGCGGCCGCGAGCGACAGCGGGTCGACCACCGGCGCCGGCGGCAGCAGCGGCATGACGAGCATGCTCATGAGCAGCGCCAGGCCGATACGGATTCGCGGCGACACCAGTTGCACCCCGATGACCGGCGCGACCAGGAAGAAGGCGGATATGCGGAACAGGGGCCACAGCAGCGAGCCCAGCCAGGCCATCAGCTGCGGCAACTCGAGCGTGATCACGCGCCGCTCCTAACCGATCATCAGGGGCATGTTGAGGACGAGCCGGTGCGTGTAGTCCAGCAGTTCGCGCAGCAGCCACGAGCCGGTCAGCATCAGGGTCACCAGGATCGTCAGCAACCGCGGCAGAAAGCTCAGGGTCTGCTCGTTGATCTGCGTGGCCGCCTGGAACACGCTGACCACCAGGCCGACCAGCAGACTCGGCAGGATCAGCACGCTGACCATAATCACGATCAGCAGGAAGCCCTCGCCGAACAGCTGCAGTACGACTTCCGGGGTCATGGCAGGGCGAAGCTCGAGGCGAGCGAGCCGATGATCAGGGCCCAGCCGTCCACCAGGATGAACAGCATCAGCTTGAACGGCAGAGAAATGATGATCGGCGAGAGCATCATCATGCCCATCGCCATCAGCACGCTGGCGACGACGAGGTCGATGACCAGGAACGGGATGAACAGCATGAAGCCGATCTGGAACGCGGTCTTGAGCTCGCTGGTGACGAAGGCCGGTGCCAGGACGAAGAACGGCACCTGTTCCGGCGTCGCGACGTCGGTCGTGTTGGAAATCCGCATGAACAGTTCGAGATCGGTTTCCCGGGTCTGGGCCAGCATGAAGCGATGGAAGGGCTCCTGCGCCAGTGCCAGGGCCTGCTCCGGCCCGATGTCCTCGCGCAGGTAGGGCTGCAGAGCCTCGCTGTTCACGCGGTCGAACACCGGCATCATGATGAACACGGTCATGAACAGGGCGAGACCGAGCAGGATCTGGTTCGACGGCGTCTGCTGCAGGCCGAGCGCCTGGCGCAGGATGCCGAACACGATGATGATCCGGGTGAACGACGTCATCATCATCAGCATCGACGGCAGCAGGCTCAGCGCCGTCATGATCGCGACGATCTGCAGCGTCACCGAGTAGTCGCGGCTGCCGTCGTCGTTGGTCGTGACGGTGACCGCCGGAATGCCGATACCGCCGCCCGGGTCGGCCGTCTGCGCCGCCAGCGGCGGGGCCAGCAGCAGCAGGACCAGCAACAGGCCGCGCA
>CAZOUC010000264.1:0-4643 GCA_964582825.1 uncultured Enterobacteriaceae bacterium
GCAGCTGCCGCTCGACGAGCTGGCCGGGCTCGGCCTCGAACTCGGCGCCGACGTGCCGGTGTTCGTGCACGGCCGCGCGGCCTGGGCGGAAGGCGTCGGTGAGCAGCTCACGCCGGTCGAACTCGACGAGCCCTGGTATCTGCTGATCCACCCCGGCTGCGCAGTGAATACTGCCGCGATTTTTGCTGACCCGGATTTGACACGTAATACCCCGCCACTCACAATATTCGCCTTTTTCCGGACGGGCGGCCACAACGACTGCGAAGCGGTCGTGCGCAGGCGCCACCCGGAGGTGGACCAGGCATTGACGTGGCTCGGCAATCACACCGAGGCACGAATGACCGGCACGGGAAGTTGCGTGTTCGGTCGGTTTGCGGGTCGTGCGCAGGCGGAAGCCGTGCGGGCCGTCCTGCCCACGACGTGGCGCGGAGACGTAACCCGGGGATTGAACCGATCTCCTGCGCATCTCGCTCTGTACGATTGAGTTTTACAACTGGGGCGTCGCCAAGTGGCTAAGGCACCGGGTTTTGATCCCGGCATTCGCAGGTTCGAATCCTGCCGCCCCAGCCATACAGAGCAAGCATGGTACTGTCGACAACAGCGACCAAGCACAGGGATAACTCCGTGTCCGATATGATGGTCTTCACCGGGAATGCCAACCCGGGCCTTGCCAATCAGGTCGTCAGCCGGCTCGGTCTGCGCATGGGTGAAGCCGTCGTCAACAAGTTCAGCGACGGCGAGATCAACGTCGAGATTCACGAGAACGTTCGCGGCAAGGACGTATTCATCATTCAGCCGACCTGCGCGCCCACCAACGACAACCTGATGGAACTGCTGCTGCTGATCGACACGGCGCGACGGTCGTCAGCGACGCGCATCACGGCCGTGGTGCCCTACTTCGGCTACTCGCGCCAGGATCGCCGGGTGCGCTCCAGCCGCGTGCCGATCAGCGCCAAGGTCGTCGCCGACATGATGGTCAAGGTCGGCGTCGACCGCGTGCTGACCGTCGACCTGCACGCCGAGCAGATCCAGGGCTTTTTCGACGTCCCGGTCGACAACGTCTACGGCTCGCCGATCCTGATCGACGACATCGAGCGCCAGCGCTACTCGGATCCGGTGGTGGTATCGCCGGACATCGGCGGCGTGGTGCGTGCCCGGGCAATGGCCAAGCAACTCAACGACCTCGACCTGGCGATCATCGACAAGCGCCGTCCGCGCATGAACGAAGCGCAGATCATGCACATCATCGGTGACGTCAAGGGGCGGACCTGCCTGGTCATCGACGACATGGTCGACACCGCGGGCACCCTGTGCAAGGCGGCGCAGGCACTGAAAGAGCACGGTGCCGGCGCGGTGTATGCCTACTGCATTCACCCGGTGCTGTCCGGTGGCGCGATCAGCAACGTGAACGCGTCGGTACTCGACGGCCTGATCGTCACCGACACCATCCCGCTGTCCGACGAGGCACGGGAGTGCAGTCGCATCCGCATGCTGTCGAGCGCCTCGCTGATCGCCGAGGCGGTGCGCCGGGTCAGCAACGAGGAATCGATCAGCGCGATGTTCAGCTGAGGACCGCCGCGCGGATTCCACCTCGCATCAGGACAAGGATTTTTGACCGGCCGCGACGAAGCGATTCGTCGCGGCCATTTTGACCACGCGGTATCGGCCCGGTCGCAGGAAAGATGCCGCCCAATGAAAGGAGAACAGCCGTGGCTGCTGAACTGGAAATCAGCGCGCAGGCGCGCGAAGACGTGGGGAAAGGTGCGAGCCGCCGCCTGCGTCGGAGCGCCGAAATGGTGCCGGCCATCGTCTACGGTGGCGACCAGGAACCGCGCAACATCGCCGTCCTGCACAAGGACCTGAGCAAGGCCCTCGAGAACGAGGCCTTCTATTCGAGCATCATCACCCTGAAGGTCGGAGACGCCAGCGAGCAGGTGATCCTCAAGGACCTGCAGAGGCACCCGGCAAAAGCCCTGATCATGCACGCGGACTTCCAGCGCGTGCGCGCCGACCGCCTGCTCACGGTCAGCGTACCGCTGCGCTTCACCAACGAGGACAAGTGCCGGGGTGTCAAGCTCGAAGGCGGCATGATCCAGCACAACTACAACGAACTGGAAGTCAGCTGTCTGCCGAAGGACCTGCCCGAGTACATCGAGATCGACATGGCCGAGGTCGGCCTCGGCGACTCGATCCACATCTCGGACATCACGCTGCCTGACGGCGTGACCTCGACCGAGCTGGCTCTCGGCGAAGACCACGACCAGACCCTCGTCGCGGTGCTGGCCCCGCGCGGCGGCAGTGTGGACGACGAGGACGAGGACGCCGAAGGGGGCGAAGCCGGCGGCGAGCAAGAGGGCGGAGAAGAAGCCTGAACGACGGCATCGCGCTGATCGTCGGGCTCGGCAACCCCGGGCCCGACTACGCTGCCACGCGTCACAATGCCGGCGAGTGGCTGGTCCGCGAACTCGCCCGGCGCCAGGCCACGGAACTGCGGCCGGAAGCCAAGTTCTTCGGCGAAACGGCCAAGGTACACGTCGGCGGCCGCGACCGCTGGTTGCTGGTACCGACCACCTTCATGAACCGCAGCGGCCGCGCCGTCGCCGCGCTGGCGCGCTTCTACAGGATCGAACCGGCGTCGATCCTCGTCGCCCACGACGAGCTCGATTTTCCGGCTGGACTGTGCCGGCTCAAGCACGGCGGCGGACACGGCGGCCACAATGGCCTGCGCGACATCATCAGTGCGGCCGGCGGCCCCGGCTTCGCGCGACTGCGCATCGGCATCGGTCATCCGGGCGAGGCACGCCTGGTGCACGACTACGTGCTCAAGGCGCCTTCGCAGGACGACAGGCGACGCATCGAAGACGCGATCGACGCCGCCCTCGCCGTGCTGCCGGAGATCCTGCAGGGCGAGTGGGCCGCCGCCATGAACCGCCTGCACGCCTTCGACGCGTCGGCGGGCGAGGAGAACTGACATGGGATTCAATTGCGGGATCGTCGGTCTGCCGAACGTCGGCAAGTCGACCCTGTTCAACGCCCTGACGCGCGCCGGCATCGGTGCCGAGAACTTCCCGTTCTGCACCATCGAGCCGAATACCGGCATCGTGCCGGTTCCTGACCCGCGGCTCGACCGCATCGCGGAGCTGGTAAGGCCCGAGCGGGTGGTGCCGACGACACTCGAGTTCGTCGACATCGCCGGCCTCGTCGCCGGCGCCTCGAAGGGCGAGGGACTCGGCAACCAGTTCCTCGCCAACATCCGCGAGACCGACGCCATCGCCCACGTGGTGCGCTGCTTCAGCGACGACAACGTCATCCACGTCGCCAACCGCATCGATCCTGCCAGCGATATCGAGGTCATCAACCTCGAGCTTGCCCTCGCGGACCTCGAGAGCGTCGAGAAGCAGCTGCAGCGCGTCACGCGCAGCGCCAAGGGCGGCGACAAGCTGGCGATCCGGCAGAAGGCCCTGCTCGAGAAGATCATGCCGGGCCTCAACGAGGGCCGGCCCGCGCGCGCCCTGGTCTCCGATCCGGACGAACAGGCGCTGCTGAAGAGCTTTCACCTGCTCACGACCAAGCCGACCATGTACATCGCCAACGTCGCCGAGGACGGCTTCGAGGACAACCCGCACCTCGACACGGTGCGTGCCATCGCCGGGACCGAGGACGCCGTCGTAGTGCCCATCTGCAACAAGATGGAACAGGAGTTTCTCGACCTCGACGACGACGACCGGGCCATGTTCCTCGAAGAGATGGGGCTCGAGGAACCGGGCCTGAACCGGGTGATCCGCGCCGGTTATGCCTTGCTCGGCCTGCACACCTACTTCACGGCAGGCCCGAAGGAAGTGCGCGCCTGGACCGTTCGTGTCGGCGCGAAAGCGCCGGAAGCGGCCGGCGTGATCCACACCGATTTCGAGAAGGGCTTCATCCGCGCCGAGGTCATCGCCTACGACGACTTCATCACCCACGGCGGCGAGCAGGGCGCCAAGGACGCCGGCCGCTGGCGTCTCGAGGGCAAGGACTACGTGGTGCAGGACGGCGACGTCGTGCACTTCCGCTTCAACGTCTGAGCCGCGCTCCGCCCGCTTCAGCGGCGACGCACCTCGCCGGATCCCCGGATCGACGTCGACAGCTGCGGCTCGCCGCCGTAGCGCACGTCGCCGCTGCCGACGATCGTGGCATCGAGCCGGTCCTGCACGAACACCTCGACGTTGCCCGAACCGGCAACCGACACGCGCGCCTCGCGGCTGCTCAGGTCCGCAGCCCGGTAGTCACCGGAACCCTCGATGCTGACCTGCTGCAGGCCGGTGGTGCCGGCCAGCTCGATGTCGCCGGAGCCTGAAATCGATACGTCCTGGACCCGGCTGGCCACCCGGGCGATCTCGACGTCGCCGGAGCCGGACACGGCGACGTGCAGCGGGCCGGTTTCGAGCCGGTCGATCCGGACGTCACCGGAACCGGTGAGCCGCAGGCTGATTTCCTTCGGCGCCAGCTGGCCGACGACCAGGTCGCCGGAGCCCGACAGCTCGATGAACGCCAGCGCATCGACCGACGTCAGTTCCAGCACGAAGCGCAGCTCGTCGAGGTCGCGCCAGCTCCAGCGCCCCTGGTCGGTGCCGATGCGCAGCGTGTCGCCGTCCTGGTCGACC
>CAZOUC010000265.1:0-4642 GCA_964582825.1 uncultured Enterobacteriaceae bacterium
TCCTTGTCCCGGACCGCTGCCGGGCTGCTCGCGTCGCGCGCGGGCGCCGACGCGCATTGAAAAAGCCGCCGGGTTCAATGAACCGGGCGGCTCCTCTGATGTCGCTGTGGGGGTCAGAGATGGGAATCGATGTAGTCGATCGCATGTTGGACGGTCGTGATCGTTTCCGCATCCTCGTCGGGGATCTCGGTCTCAAATTCTTCCTCGAGGGCCATGACGAGTTCGACTGTGTCCAGCGAGTCGGCACCCAGGTCCTCGACGAACGACGCGCTGTTCTGGATGTCTTCTTCCTTGACGCCCAACTGCTCGGCCACGATTTTCTTAACGCGTTCTTCGATGCTGCTCATCGTCGTGTATTTCTCCCGGTGATTTAAAGGCTTCGGCGTGCGGCCGAAGTGAGGTTTCGTACTCGGCCTCGACGCGCTCGTCAGGCTGGAAAATTGGCGCGCATTCTACTCTTTATGGGCCGAAATGTAACAACTGTCTGCAAATTATCAAGCCATGTACATTCCGCCATTCACCTGGATCGTTTCGCCGGTGATGTAGGCGGCGTGTTCGCTGATCAGGAACGCGACCACCGCGGCGATCTCCACCGCCGAACCGAAGCGTCCTACGGCGATCTGCGCCAGCATCGCTTCGCGTTGTGCCGCGGGCAGTTCCCCCGTCATGTCCGTTTCGATGAAGCCGGGCGCCACCGCGTTGACGGTGATGCCGCGCGAGCCGACCTCGCGCGCCAGCGAGCGGGTGAAGGCCTCGACGCCGGCCTTGCTCGCCGCGTAATTGCTCTGGCCGGCATTGCCCATCGTCGCGACCACCGAACTGATGTTGACGATCCGGCCCCAGCGCGCCTTCGTCATCGCGCGCAGGCAGGCTTTGCTGAGACGGTAGACCGAACCGAGGTTGGTGTCGATCACGCGCTGCCATTCGTCGTCCTTCATGCGCAGCAGGAGATTGTCCGCGGTGATGCCGGCGTTGTTGACCAGTACCAGCGGCGCGTCGAACTCGGACTTGATCGATGCGAACAGCTCGTCGACCGAGTGCCCGTCGGCGACGTCGAGGACGAGGCCACGTCCACGCACGCCGAGGTCCCTGAATCGTTCGTCGATGCCGGCCGCACCGGCCGCGCTGGTGGCGGTACCGATGACCGTGTGACCGGCCGCGCCCAGGTGGTCGGCGATGGCCGCGCCGATGCCGCGGCTTGCCCCGGTAACCAGACAGGTCTGGATGGACATCAGGAAGATCCTCGATCAGTGGCCGCCGACGGCCTGCAGAGCGTGGTCGAAATCGTCAGGGATTTCCAGTGTGTGGCCATCGAGGCGGCGCTCGATGCGGCGGGCCAGCCCGATGAGGACCTTGCCCGGACCGCACTCGACGAGCCTTTCGGCGCCGAGTGCCGCGAGCTGGTGCACCGAGGCCACCCACTGCACCGGGCTGGACACCTGCTCGACCAGCAGCGACGCGATTCGCCGCGGATCGCTTTCAGGGCGCGCGTGCACGTTGTGCAACACGGGAATCTGCGGGGTTTTCAGGGTCACGCCGTCGATGTCCTCGGCCAGGCGGTCGCCGGCTTCCCGCATCAGGGACGTATGGAAAGGCGCACTGACGGACAGACGCATCGTGCGGCGCGCGCCACGCGCCCGGGCATGCGTCTCGGCGCGTCCGACCGCTGCGTCGTGTCCGGCGATGACCACCTGACCCGGGGCATTGTAGTTGACGGCTTCGACGACCTGGCCTTCCGCCGCTTCAGCGCAGGCGGCCTGCACCTGTTCGTCGGCGAGGCCGAGAATGGCGGACATGGCGCCTTCGCCGACCGGGACCGCATTCTGCATGTAGCGTCCGCGCAGGCGCACGAGGCGTACGGCGTCGGAAAACTCCAGAGCCCCGGCACAGACGAGCGCGCTGAATTCTCCCAGACTATGGCCCGCCATGGCCATCGGCCGTTCGCCGCCGGCCGCCAGCCAGCAGCGCCACAAGGCGACGCTGGCGGTGAGCAAGACCGGCTGCGTCGTCTCGGTGAGGTTGAGCGATTCCGGCGTGCCGTTGCGTACCAGGTCCCAGGCGTCGTACCCCAGTGCCTCCGACGCTTCGGCGAAGGTCTCCTCGACCTGCGGCCAGCGCCGGGCCGCATCGGCGAGCATGCCGATGCGCTGCGATCCCTGGCCGGGAAATACGAAAGCGGTCCTGACGCCGGGAGCTGCGGCGGCAGACATCAGTCGTCGTTGCGGTGGACGACCTTTTTGCCGCGGAAGAAACCGTCCGCGGTGACGTGGTGGCGGCGATGCACCTCGCCCGACACCTGATCGACAGACAGGCTCGATGCGCTGAGCTTGTCGTGGGATCGGCGACTGCCGCGGCGCGCACGGGTCGATTTATTCTGCTGAACGGCCATCTTTCACTGCCCTCTCAAGTACTCGATATCGATGTATCACGCCGCCGTTGCGTTGCCGCGGCGACCGTGCCGCGCGGCCTAGCTCTTCAGTTTCTCCAGCACGGCGAATGGATTCCGTGTCGGCGCCGTGTCTGCTTTCTCATCCGGCGACCCGTCGGCTGCCACCGGGCGACAGGCCCCATCCTCATGCAGCGCCACGATAGGCAGCGCCAGCAGGACTTCGTCGGCGACCGCTTCCCAGAGATCGAGATCGCCCTCGTCGGCCACCACCGGGTCATAGCGCTTCGGCAGTTGCTCGGCCTCGGTATCGGTCCAGAGCAGTGCCCATGCGAAAGCCTGTTCGAGCGGCACGCGCACCGGACCGAGACAACGCTGACACTGCAGGACCAGTTCGGTGCGGACCTTGCCGCGAACGACCCGGTAGCCGTCGTCCTCGACAGCGCCCCCCAGCTCGACGTGCACTTCGCCCTCGGCCGACAGGCAGCCCGCGCAGACGCGCTCGAGACGCGCCACCGGAACGGTACCGCTCATCCGGCCCTGTCGCGCAACCAGTTTGCGCAGGTCCGCGCGCCGCGGCAGGAGGGACTCCGACATGGCCGCGAATGATAGGCACCCGTCATGTCCTTGTCAAAAATAAATGTTTGAAATTACGTGAATTTTGCGGCAGCTTGCCCCCATGAACGGTACGCCCCCACTGGTGCTCGCCTCGGCCTCGCCGTATCGCGCGCGGCTGCTGGGCCGGATCGGCGTGCCGTTTACTGCCGATCCGGCAGACATCGACGAATCACCGCGCGCCGGCGAGCGACCCGCCAGTCTGGCGCGGCGCCTGGCGCACCGGAAGGCGCAGGCGATCCAGGCCCGCCATCCGGGAGCGCTGATCGTCGGTTCCGACCAGGTCGGGGATCTCGACGGCGTCGTGCTCGGCAAGCCCCTGGATCACGCCCGCGCCCACGCCCAGCTGCAACAGATGCGGGGGCGTCTCGTGCGTTTCCACACCGGTCTGTGCCTGCTCGATACCCGTGACGGCAGCTGGCAGCTCAGCGTCGAGACCGTCACCGTGCAGCTGCGTACGCTGAGCGACGAAGAAATCGACGCCTACCTGCTCAGGGAGCGCCCGTACGATTGCGCCGGGAGCTTCCGGGTCGAGGGGCTGGGCATCGTCCTGTTCGATGCGGTGCACAGCAGGGACCCGGACGCGCTACAGGGTCTGCCGCTGCTGACGCTGATCGCGATGCTCCGGCGCCGCGGAATCTGCCCCCTGCTGTCAACATATGATTAATCAATAAGATCAATGATTTCAGGAATTTTATTTATAACATGTCGAGGGTTGTATCGGCGCAGTCGCGCCACCTCGTGCACGCCATAGCTCACGGCCACCGGGGTCACCTTGGCGGCTACGGCCATGGCCATGTCGTATTCCGTATCGCCGACCAGCCAGGTGTCCTGTGGTGGCCGCCGCAGCTGCTCGAGCAGCTCATGGACCATCAGGGGATGCGGCTTGGAGCGGGTCTCGTCGGCACAGCGGGTGGCGTGAAACAGCCCGCGGAGGTCCAGCGCATCCAGCGCCCGGTCCAGGCCCTGACGGCTCTTGCCGGTCGCCACCGCCAAGCGGTGCCCGTCGCGGTGCAGCCGCTCCAGGGTCGTCCTTACGCCTTCGAACAGGGCGCTGGGCGTGGCGTCCCGGCGCCGGAATGCCTCGCCGTAGGCGGCGCGGTAGCGATCGACCGACGCCTCGTCCAGATGCGGGTACAGCCGCAGAATGGCGTCATGCAGGCCAAGGCCGATGACGTCGGCAAAGCGGGCATCGTCGAGCACCGGCAGCCCCTGTTCTTCAGAGGCCTCGCGCAGGCATCCCACGATGCGGCCGACCGAGTCGATCAGCGTGCCGTCCCAGTCAAAGATTAGCAGCATCGGGCGGCTCCAGCCGATCCAGCAGCGCCTGCAGCACCGGGTCGAGGGGGGCGGCAAGATCCAGCATGCTGCCGTCGGCGCGCTCGATGCGCAGTTCCGCGGCGTGCAGGAACAGGCGCCGCAGGCCCCGTTCGCGCATGATCCGATTGAACTCCCGCTCGCCGTATTTCGGGTCGCCGGCGATCGGGTGCCCGCTGACCGCCGCGTGCACGCGGATCTGGTGCGTCCGACCCGTGACCGGCTCGGCGGCCACCAGGCTGCAGTCCCGATAATGGCGCAGGACCTCGAAGCGGGTCAGGGCCTCGCGACCGGCGTGATCGGCGCGCACCAGACGTTCGCCAC